>CAYWSS010000536.1:1874-4495 GCA_964460505.1 uncultured Caldilineaceae bacterium
CTGCCGGTGCCGATGTCTTGCCGCATAATGTTTCGGGTTGATTTTACAATGCCACCGATGTTGGTCATAAACTCCTCGTTGTTTTAGATCTAACAGGTTTTCAAAACCTGTCAGGTTGGTTTGCGCTACGCCGCCTTATAAATTTCCTGTTCAAGCCTTAAAGCCGCTGTTTGATAGTGCGGTTTGCCGCCAAAAAGGTCGATAATTTCATAGGGTGTGCCAAACTGGTTCAGCGGGGGCAGTTGCAACACCTTCATACTTTCAATGTTTTCAATGCCTTCATCGGCGTATTTATCCAGCAGAGCCTCCAGCACCCGGCGGGCCTGGGGGCCGTATTGGGTGAAGACATCGCGCTTTTTCACATTGTTGGCCCGCTCGGCCCGGCTGAGGGGTGGCTGGTCAAAAGCGGTGTGGCAGATCATATCAAAAATATCCATCTCTTTGTTGATGGCCTCTTTTAGATTTTCAAAGATGACACCCTGCTCCAGCAGTTCATCAATAATGGCTTGCTTTTTATCGGCCTGCTGCCACTTGTTGAGAAACTCGTCCAGCGATTGGTACTGCTCCCGCACCTTTTGGCGGGTGTAATCGCGCAAACTGCCGGTAATCCGCTTGCCGTTGCCGTCAATGTACTGGATGCGCTCATTCAGCACGGCCACGTTCACACCGTTCACATAATATTTGGCTCTCGGTTCGGCGATGATGGGGCCACCGCTAATGATAGGCGGGGTATCTTCTGAGTCAAATATAACTTCCTCGCCCTCCTCATCAATGATGGGGTCGCTCTCGGCCAGTTCATCCTCCGGCGCTTCAAAGTCATCATCTTCGCCCAGCACCTTCACCCGCACCGGGTCGCCGTCAAAATCGGGGTCGGCAAACAGGTCGGTCACGTTTCGGAAGTCCATAATGGTGAAGAAGGTTTTGCCGTAGTCTTCGTTGATGCGGGTTCCGCGCCCGATAATTTGCTTAAATTCGGTCATTGAACCGATGTTGCTATCCAGCACAATGAGTTTGCAGGTTTGGGCATCAATGCCGGTGGTCATCAATTTTGAGGTGGTGGCAATCACCGGATACGTTTCTTCGGGGTCGGTAAAATTATCCAATTCCCGTTTGCCTTCCTCATTATCGCCGGTAATCTGCATCACAAATTTGCTGTTTTGGGCAACCAAATCGCTATTGGCGTTGGCAATGGCGGTGCGCATCCGTTCGGCGTGGTCAATGTCCACGCAAAAGATAATAGTCTTGTCGAATCGGTTGGTTTTTTTGAGGAAGTCGGTTACTTTCCGGGCAACCGTTTCTGTGCGTTCATCAATCACCAGTGTTTTATCAAAATCTTTGCGGTTATAAACGCGGTCTTCAACCAAATTGCCTTCTTTGTCGGTTTTGCCTGTTTCGGGCCGCCAGCCCTCCAAATCGACATTCAAGCCAACCCGCAAAACTTTGTAAGGGGCTAAAAACCCATCGTTAATGCCTTGCTTGAGGGAATAGGTGTAAATCGGGTCGCCAAAATATTCGGTACTGGAAACGGTAGCGGTTTCTTTGGGCGTGGCGGTTAAGCCAATATGCGTAGCGGAGCTAAAATAATTGAGAATTTCCCGCCATGCACTATCTTCGGCGGCGCTGCCCCGGTGACATTCATCAATCACCACCAAATCAAAAAAGCCGGGGCTGAACTCTCGGAAAGCGTCTTCATCTTCGTTGTAATTGGTTAAACCCTGATACAATGCCAGATAAATTTCGTAGGATTTGTCAATTTTTTTGTGCCGGATAACCGTCATTTTATCGTCAAAATGTCGGAAGTCGCCCCGGCGGGTTTGGTCAATCAAAGCGTTTCTGTCGGCCAAAAAGAGAATGCGTTTTTTTGTCCGGCTTTTCCACAAACGATGGATAATCTGGAAGGCAGTGTAGGTTTTGCCGGTGCCGGTTGCCATCGTCAGCAAAATGCGATTTTGCCCCTTTGCAATGGCTTCAACCGTGCGGTTGATGGCAATCTGCTGATAATAACGGGGTGTTCGGCCTGTGCCGTCAAAAAAGTAATCCTGGGCGCTGATACGTTCCTGCTCCGGTGTTTTGATGCCTTTATAGCGTTTGTAACGTTCCCATAATTGTTCTGGCGAAGGAAACTTGTCCAGCGGAAGTTCTCTTTCGATAGTGTCGCCGGTGGCGGTGCGGTCATGCTCCAAAAAGCCATCGCCATTGCTGCTAAAAACCGAAGGGATGTCCAAAATTTCGGCGTACTTCAGGGCTTGCTGGATGCCCGCCCGCACCGAATGTTTGTTGTCTTTGGCTTCAATGACGGCAACCGGAATATTGGGTTTATAGTAGAGGATGTAATCGGCGCGTTTGCGCTTGCCGCGAGTGGTCAAATTGCCTTTGACGTAAATTCGGCCATCAGTAAAGGTTACTTCTTCCCGGATTTGGGTCAGCGGATTCCAGCCGGCTTGCTCTAATGCAGGTTGGATGTATTTGGTACAGATATCTCGTTCTGATAAGTCTTTTTTAGAGGTCACCATTTACCATTTATCATTTATTCTATCTTTGAGAGCTGAGATTGGGTAATGTTAGGCATATAACGGCGCGGCGGATAAGCCGCCAGCCGGAGACCCGCGCAGCGGGACGGA
>CAYWSS010000537.1:0-4495 GCA_964460505.1 uncultured Caldilineaceae bacterium
TACGTATTTTGTGCTTCGTATTTACGTGATATGTGCCGGCTTACAACGGTTAGCTCCCGTCACAGTTTACAACCGCTTATGTTAATCCGGCAGATGGGCCAACTGCTCAAAAATCGGCTCAAGGGCTACGTAGCTTTCTGTGAACAGCCGGTAGAGTTCCTTGTAACGGGTGCGGGTGTCGGGATTGGGCGTTTCGGCGGGGCCGGCTGGAATCAAGGTGGCCGCAATCGTGAAATCGGGATAAATCCCAACGCCAACCCCGCCGGCAATGGCCGCGCCCAGAGCCGTGGCTTCGGCGGACAGGTAGGGGCGCAAAAGGGGCAGGTCGTAAATATCGGCCAGAATCTGCCGCCAGAGGGCGCTTTTTGCGCCGCCCCCAATCAGACGCATGGCCTCCACGCCAATTCCATGCCCGCGCAGAACATCCAGAATGTAGCGCAAATTAAAGGCCACCCCTTCCATCACTACGCGGGCCATTTCGCCCCGGCCGTGAGGCATAGCCAGCCCCACAAAAGAGGCGCGAGCCAGCGGATTCCAGTGGGGGCTGCGCTCACCCAGCAGGTACGGCAAAAACAGCAAGCCGCTTGCCCCCGGAGGGACGCCGGCGGCGGCCTGGTCGAGCGCCCGGTAATCTGGTTCGGTTTGTCCGGGGGGTCGAAATAAACGCTCAAACCAATCAAATGCGCCGCCGGCGGCTTGCGTTGTACCAATGGGGCAGTAAAGGTTGGGATTGAGGTGGATAAAGTTAAACGTGCGCTGTTTCGGGTCAAGGACGGGTTCGGTGGAACTCAACGCTACCCAGGAGGACGAGCCGATGTAATTATAAACATCGCCCGCCTGGACAGAGCCGCTTCCAACCGTGGCGCACGCGCCATCGCCTCCGCCGATGACCACCGGCGTCCCGCTTTGCAGGCCGGTAGCTGCGGCGGCAGCCGGGGTAACGGTTCCAATTACGGTAGAGGAGGGATGTAAATCAGGCAAAATATGTGCGGGAATCTGTAATTCATCCAGCAATCCGGCGGACCAGTCCCGGGTATTAATATCAAGCAACTGCGTTAACGATGCGTCCGAATAATCAGTGGCAAAGACACCGGTCAGTAAAAAGGCGGCGTAATCTTTGGCTTGCAAAACCTTGAAAACCTGCCGGAAGATATCCGGTTGGTTTTCTTTAATCCAAAGAAGTTTGGCGGCTGTATAGGCGGGGCTAACCCGGTTGCCGGTAAGCCGGTAGATTTTGTCCCGGCCAACGGCATTTGCCATAAAACCGGCTTGACCGGTGGCGCGTTGATCGGCCCAGATGATGGCCGGGCGCAAGGGAGTGCCATTTTTGTCGACAACCAACGCCCCTTGCATATGCCCGCTAAAACTAACCACCGCCACGGCATTGGCCGCAGCCTCCGTCGCGGTCAGCAGTTGCCGGGTGGATTCAAAGATGGCCTTTTCCCAATCGGCAGGATTTTGTTCGGCCCAGTTCGGCTGTGGGTAATTGGTTTTGTAAGTGGCAACGGTTGAGGCCACAATCTGGCCATCGGTATCAAACAGGGTGGCTTTGTTGCCGGTAGTGCCCAGATCGTGGGCCAGAATGTACTGTTTTTGTGGCATAAACGTTTCCATTTTTGATTTACGATTTTGGATTTACGATTGTAACAATTGCAAATCCAAAATCGTAAATTGTAAATTGGTTAGCCTTTAACCGCGCCCACCAGCAGGCCCCGGGCAATGTAGCGTTCCAGAGCCATAGCCACCAGGATAACCGGGACAATCATAATCAGAATCAAGACCGACATGTACCACCATTGTGGGCCACGAGTGTTGTTTTGGGCCGCAACAGTTAACGGCAAAGTTTGAGCATTGGCCCCGGAAAGAAATAGAGCCAGCAGGTATTCATTCCAGGTAAAAACCAGCACAAACAGAAAAGTAGCCACCAGGCCGGGCACCGCCAGAGGCAGCACAATGGACCAGAAAATCCGGTAGCGTGAGGCCCCGTCAATGGAGGCGCACTCTTCCAATTCAATCGGAATTGTCAGGAAGTAGTCGCGCATCAGCCAAATCACAATGGGCAGGTTAACGGCCACGTAGGTGATAATCAGCGCGGCCCGGGTATCCAGTAGATGCAACTGTTGGAATAACACATAAATAGGTATGATCACCGCCACCGGGGGTAGCATCCGTTGAGAGATTAGCCAAAAGGCAATATCATTGTTACCCAGCGAGCGTTTAAAGCGCCGGCCCATGGTTTGCATCAGTAGAATGAGCACGACGACACCGACAACCACAGCAATTGGCCAGGGCACACCAAAGTTGATAGCGGCAATAATTAAGGCTAAACAGCCGATGAACACAAAGATTGTGCCAATAGGCGGCCGGTACCGAAAACGGGTCAGGCCATAAGCTGCCGCCGTTCCAAGCAGCAGGGTAAGCACGGCGCTGGTGAGGGCCACAATAATGGTGTTGATATAAGGCCGGATGGTGTCCCGGCTCAAATCACCGACCGTGATGTACTCCCAGGCGTGCAACGACGGTGTAAAATCGATAAAAGGTATATAAAATGGGCCGGTGTTCACATCAATAGGCAGTTTGAGCGAGGTTACAACCAGCCAATAGAGGGGAAACAGCGCAACAAAAGTCCATATCCCCAGTAAAATGTATGACACCGTCATCCCAAAAGGAGATGGGGTATTGATTGATTTTCGGCGAAAAAAGTTTTTTATCATACTCATCATGCCTCCACCGCCCGGTGGCGAATTAAATTAACATATGAAATCCCGATAAACGTGACGACAAATAATAGCATATAAGCAATGGCCGCCGACCCGCCTAAGTCAAGCGCGCGCCAGGAGATGAAGGAGTGCAGCGTCATCGATTCCGTCGCTGTACCCGGCCCGCCACTGGTCATCACCTGTGGCAAATCCACAATCTTAAAAGCTTCGATCATTCGAATCAGCACCACAGTCAGGCTAACCGGCAGAATTTGCGGCCAGGTGATACGCCAAAAAATCTGCCGGCGGTTGGCGCCATCTACCAGAGCGGCTTCAATTTGTTCTACAGATTGACCCTCCAGGGCAGCCAGCAGCACAATAAACATAAAGGGGGTCCACTGCCAGATATCGCTGATTAATATGGCTGTTCGTGCCCCCCACGGGCTATTGACCCACGAGTAGAGGCCCAGCCCCAAGGCTTGCCAAATGGGCTGAAACGGCCCCTTGTCGGTGTCGGTCATCATCCGAAAGGTATAGGCTACCCCCACCGGCGTAATCATCATCGGCAGCAGAAAGACAACCCGAAAGAAGCGACGGCCGGGCAGGTGTTGGGTAGTTAACACCGCCAGCCCCAACCCCAGGAAGTACTGAATGAAAATTCCGACAAATACGTAGATTAAGGTCACAACCACCGTACCCGGACGGCCGCCTGAGCTGAATATGGTCCGCACCACCAGCCAGACCAGCAAGCCCAGACCGGCAACCATCACAACCCGCCAAAACAAACCCATGGCTGAAAAATTTTGACTGCGGACATAGCGTACCAGAAACCAGGCAAACAGCACGGCAACAATAACCAATACCAGCCAACCAAACAACGAGGGAGCGGCCAGCTTGCCCAGAAAGTGTGTTTTCTCGCTGCCGGCCAACAACTTGCGATAGTTGGCCAGCCCGACAAAATTAATCTCATACCCACCCTTGACAAATTTCAAACGGGACAAGGACAAATATAGCGAAACGAATAACGGGAAGATGGATAGCAAGAGCACAACTAAAATAGCCGGCCAGATAAAAACATTGCCGGCCAGATGCTCTGCCTGGGCGCCCAACCTCTGAAAGCGGCCGGTTACCGGCCCGGTCGTCTCAGGATTGGCCTCGGGCTGAAGTGAGTTTTGAGTTTGTTGTTCAGTTTGCATTTAACTGTCCCCATATTGTAAGTAAAACAAAAGAGAAAGTCTCAAGGCCCGCCCTGTCCAGAGGCGGGCCTTGAATTTTTTAACAGATCATTAAACCAGTACATTGAGGCGTAGATGAGCCTACAGATACTCCCCTCCCGCTTCGCACCCCCCGAAATCAGGGGGAGGCTTTTAAAGTTTCCCTGCAAGGGGGGGGAACCGGCGCTCTATTTACGCCGTGCTGTACTGGCGACGTAAACTATTGACCAAGCGTGCCAAGATAGGCCCCAAGCTGATCTTCGCGGCCAAGCTCTTCGGTAATCTCTTCCCAGCCATCGTGGATTTGTTGGATGGCTTCATCGCGGGTGATCTCACCAGACGCGAACTGGCTGAGGGCCAGATCGAGCACAACCTGCTGGTAGCGTTGGTTCTGAGGAACGCGCAAGTCGAGGACCATGTTCGGGCTGGCCAGACTCTGTTCGATGGCGCCCAGATAGTTGCTGGCCGCTTCCGGACTCATGCCGGACTCTATGCAGTGCTGGCGGTTTTATGTCTGCGAGGGTCGGTAAGGACTATAGACTGTCTTTCAGATAGCTATGTATACGATATATCTGGTTAAAG
>CAYWSS010000538.1:0-4480 GCA_964460505.1 uncultured Caldilineaceae bacterium
GGCTGCGGAGGTCTAAAGAAAAAGCCTTGGGAGTCACGGATGAGGTAAATAAGCGGGCAGATCATAAAGACACCGGCGCCCGCCCGGTGCGCCAGCCGGCTCGCCTCGCCGGCCGGCCCGATGGCAAAGGCTTGCAGCGAGGGCATATACAGAAACGCTCCGGTGCCCAGCAGCACGGTAAAGGCCAGAAATTGCAGCCAGTGAGCAATACGCTCGCTGGCCGAAAAACGTTTGACATATCGGGCTTCCATGTTACGCCTCCTCTCCTTCTGCCGGCGATGCGGCTTCGGTTTCTGTTGCGGCTTTCATTGCCAGGGTATTTTTACGCTGGGCCAGCCAGTTGAAGGCCAACCCGACTACCGTTGCGCCCGCTGCTACATATCCCAACGGTTGGATAACGTTTTGCCAGCCGGTTGCCAGCGCCGGAACCTGCGGGTTTTCCGGCAGGCCAAAGAATGAGGCCGCTTGCGGCAGTACGTACATTTGGCCCAAACCGCCCAACTCATTTTCACCGTAGAGCCGGGCCTCGGCGTAACCGGCGGCTTTGAGTTCTTCTACCCGTTGGCGTCCGGTCAGAATCATTTCGCCCCGGCTGCCAAAGCTGATGGCTCCGGTGGGGCAAGCTTTGGCGCAGGCCGGGATCACATCGTTATGTATCCGGTCCTGGCAGAAGTTGCACTTGGTGGCTTTGCCCTCGCCGGTGTAAATGTTTTTCGCGTTCAACTTGGGCACGCCAAAGGGACAGGACTGTACGCAGTAGCCGCAGCCGTTGCACAGGCCTTGTTCCAGAGAGACAAAACCCATCGCATCGTGTTTAAGGGCGTTGGTGGGGCACACATCTATACAAGCGGCCTGGGTGCAGTGCAGGCAGCGTCTGTTGAAAAAGCTCCAGGCAAAATTTCCTCCTTGATCCTCGTACTCTATGAACTCAATCAGAGTGTAGGTGGTGGGGTTAAGCCCGGGTGGATTTTGATAGGTGCCTTGCTGGGTGGTGCTGTTTGCGGGCAAATCATTCCATTCTTTACAAGCTGCCTGACACCCCCGGCACGCAGTACATTTTGCTATATCCAGTAACATTGCCATTGCCATTTTAAATTACCTCCTTTCTATACCGCTTGCGCTTTATTAACATTGCACAAGAAAGCCTTTGTTTCGGGAATTGCCGTATTTGCATCGCCGACCATCGGGGTTAAAACATTGGCGCTGTCGCCTTCTGCCAGGCCCGCGTAGCCCCAATGCCACGGCAAGCCAATCTGATGCACCGTCTGGCCATTAACGTTAAAGGGACGGAACCGTTTGGTGACCATCGCGGTCCCCGTTATAGCTCCCCGTGATGATTTGACCACAACGTTATCGCCATTAGCAATACCCTTCTCTGCCGCCAAATCTTCGCTCATTTCAACAAAGAGGCCGGGCTGCAGCTCGTTCAACCACGGATTGTTCCGCGACATCGCTCCGGATTGCCAATGCTCGCTCAGGCGATAGGTGGTGCCGACAATGGGGAACTCGGCTGATATCCCTTGCGGGTTCATATCATTATTGAATATCTTGGCAACGGGATCGAACTGGGTGTTTGACATCCGGTTTTGGGTTGGACTTTCCCACGGCTCGTAATGTTCAGGGAAGGGGCCATCCGCGCGGCCGGCCCCAAACAAGCGGCCGTGACCTTCCGGTTTCATAATGAAGGCATACTTGGCATCAGGTGGCCAGCCTCCATCCGGCACATCGCCCTCCCATTTCTTTGTGGTGGCATTCCAGCGAATGGCAAAGCGTACCGGGTCAAAAGGATTGCCCTCAGTATCAACGCCGGCCCGGTTGTAGATAATTCGCCGGTTGACCGGCCAGGCCCAGGCCCAGTTGCCGTAAATGCCCATACCCGTGGGATGATTATCGGTGTTATCGCGGCGGGCCATCATGTTACCGCCCTCATTGTAACTGCCCGAATAGAGCCAATTGATGCTGGCGGTGGCCCCGTCTGCCGTTAATCGGGTAAAGTTTTTAACCAGTTCACCCTTTTTGTAAACAACATTTCCTTCATCATCCAAAATATCCCGGGTGTAGTAGCCGTTAATTTCTTTGGCCACCTGATGTACATCCAACTCGTTGTCGGTGGTATCGTAATCCCAGGCCAACTTGGTGATGGCTTCCGCGTTAGGGCCGCCTTCCTGTTCATAAAGGGCCTGCAAGCGAATCATCAGTTGGTCGGTAATCCAGCTATCGGGTTTAGACTCGCCCATGGGTTCCTGGGCTTTCCAGCGCCACTGGGCCCAACGGCCGGAGTTGGTTACGGAGCCTTCCTTTTCAAAAGAAAGAGCCGCCGGCAGCAGGAAAACTTCGGTGTCGATGTCCGCCGGATTGACGCCGGGTCGTTTCCAGAATTGGGCCGTTTCCAACTCCCAGATATTCACGGCGACCATCCAATCCAGGTTGGCCAGACTCTGCCGCACCAGATTGGCGTCGGCCCCGCCCACAACGGGGTTTTGTCCCCAGGCAAAGAAACCTTTAATCTTGCCATCGTACATGGCCTGGAACAGGGGCAGCCAGGAATGATTGCCGACATTCTTGGGCAGCCAATCATACCCGAAATCATTTTCGGCGGTCGCGTTATCCCCGTACCACCCTTTAAGCAGGCTAACCATGTATTTATCATAGTGCTGCCACCAGTTGGCGCTCTTTTCATCGTTGTTCTTGGGGGTTTTGGCCTCGATGTATTGGGCCAGGGTTTCATGTTGAGCGCCGGGGGTGCCCAGGTAGCCGGGCAGGATGTGGAAGAGCAGGCAGTGATCGGTTGAGCCTTGCACATTGCTTTCGCCGCGCAGCGCGTTAACGCCGCCGCCCGGTTTGCCAATGTTACCCAGCAGCAGTTGAATCATAGCCATTGCCCGGATAATCTGCGTTCCGTTTGTATGCTGGGTCCAGCCCATAGCGTACATTATCGTCGCTACCCTATCGGGCGTGCCGGTGCTGGTGTAAGATTCATAAACTTGCAGCAGTTTATCTTTGGGTGTGCCCGTAATATCGGCCACCGTGTCAACGTCGTATCGCTCATAATGTTTTTTGAGCAGTTGAAAAACAGCGTTAGAGTCTTGCAGGCTCCGGTCTCGTTTGGGGATACCGTCGCCATCGAGCTGATAGCCCCAGGTTGATTTATCATACTTGCCGTTGCCCTCGCCCGGATTCCCCTCAAAGCCGGTAAAAAGGCCGTCTTCAAAGCCAAAGCCGGGGTCAATTAGAAAGGATGCATTGGTATGTTCAACAACGTACTCTTCGTGATAAAGATCATTGTCCAGGATGTGCTTAATCATACCGCCCAAAAAGGCCACATCGCTGCCGGAGCGTAACGGCGCGTAAATGTGAGCGCGCGAGGAAGTGCGCGTAAAGCGAGGGTCTACACTAATCAAGGTGGCTCCATCTTCAATGGCCTTTTCCACCCATTTAAAAGAGATGGGGTGGTTTTCGGCGGCGTTGGAACCCATAATCATAATAACGTCCGCATTCTTGATGTCAATCCAGTGATTGGTCATCGCTCCCCTGCCGAACGACTCTGCCAGAGCCGCAACTGTAGCGGAGTGTCATATGCGGGCCTGGTGTTCCAGATAGATGATGCCCATCGAGCGTAAGGCCTTAACCAGCAGGGCACACTCCTCGTTATCAAGGGCAGCGCTGCCTACACTGGCAATGGCCTTGGTATGGTTAACCAGGCGGCCTTGCTCGTCGTTCTCGGTCCAGTTGGCGTCGCGGGTCGCTTTTACCTTTTGGGCAATCTGGTCCATTGCCCAATCCCACTCAACCTCCTGCCACTCGGCGGCGCCGGAAGCGCGATAAAGAGGTTTGGTCACCCGGTCGGGGCTATCGGCCAGGTGAACCAGCGTTTCGCCTTTGCTGCACAGGGAGCCTTGATTGATGGGGTGATCCGGGTCGCCTTCGATATTGACAACCTTGCCACCCACCGTACCGACCACCATCCCGCAGCCAACAGCGCAGTAGGGACAGATGGTCGGAATTTCTCCTTCTTTTTTGTGTAGGGGAAAGGTGGACGCTTTTTCTGCGGCTAATGCGGCTCCAGCCGGCAAGAGGGTACTCCCTGTCGCAACTCCTGATATTTTCAGGAAATCGCGGCGCGATATACTCTTTGCACTCATAGTCTACTTGCCTCCTTTTTTACAACTAATCAAATATTGACACTGGTTCTTCTTATTTGGACAATCAATTTGACTCCGTGCCTTTCCATAAGTAACCATTCACTCCCACCCCCCTCAATCCCTCCGTTCACGGGGGGAGGTGTACAAGCTCTCCCCCCTCGTGAGGGGGGAGTTGGAGGGGGGTGAACGATTACTTCCACAACCAATACCCCGGAGGGTCCAGATTAAGGTGGCGCTCTTTTTCTGTTGGTACTCAATTCGACTCACCTCCTTTTTTACTTTATTACTGGACTCAGGGAAAAGTTGTAGTTATGTCAAGCTAAGTAAAAATCAGGCCA
>CAYWSS010000539.1:0-4475 GCA_964460505.1 uncultured Caldilineaceae bacterium
CTGTGGCCGGTCTCTGACCGAGCCACCTAAGCGGGCGCGGTCAAGAGACCGGCCCAAGCGCGATTTTGACGGGTTCACTGAATTTGTACGTGCAGTTAACTCATCTGAGTTTTTCGCAAGGTTTGAGCCGATATTTTTTATCGCGAATGACGCAAATAGGCAAACACTTGCACCTGCGTGCAGTGCAGGTGTATCGCAAATTATTTTTAACAGTTTTGGTTCTTTGAGGTTTTCTGTGGTGGAGTCACAAAGTATGAGGGACGACGAGAAAACAAAAAAACAGCTTGAGCGTGAATTAGACCAGTTGCGCCGGCAGGTTGCCGAGCTGGAGACGACATGTTTGCAAAAGAATCAAGACCAGGAAAAGCTGCTCACTGCCGAACGTGAACAGCGCGCCCTGGCTGATGCTTTGCGGCAAACAGGGGCGGCGTTAGCCGGCACCCTCAGGCGAGACCAGGTTCTTGACCGCATCCTGGAACAGATAAGCACCGTTGCAACCTATGATGCCGCCTGTATTATCCTGTTTGATGGCCATGCCGGCCGGGTTTTCCGGTGGCGCGGTTATATTCGTTTTGGCGCGACAGACTTTGTTACATCAACCATCCCCGATATTGCACAAATTCCCACCATTCAAAAAATAAGAGAAACACAGCAGCCACTGCTTGTTCCTTTTGCCACTGCACACGACAAGTGGGTATCCATGCCCGGACGGGAGTGGGTCAGGTCGTACGCTGTTGCGCCTATTATTGGGCGGGGGCGGGTCATCGGCTTGTTAAATATTGATAGTGAGATACCGGAGTTTATTGACGAAACGGATGCAAAATATCTCCATGCCTTTGCTGACCAGGCGGCCATTGCTTTAGAAAATGCCTGGCTGTTTGACCAGGCCCGGCATGAAATTGCCAAGCGCATTAGATTGCTTAAGAAAGAGCGCAACTTTATGTCTGCCGTTCTTGATACTATGGGGGCGTTGGTAGTGGTGCTCGACAGCCAGGGGCGGGTGGTGCGCTTCAATTGGGCATGTGAAAGAATTGTTGGCTTTTTATCAAACGAAGTTAAGGGCAGATTCTTTGCGGAACTCTTCCTGATCCCGGAAGAAATTAAGGCGGTCAAAACTATCTTCAGAGAGCTACAGGCCGGACAAACCCTGAATAGCCACAAAAGCTGCCTAAAAACAAGGGATGGCGACCCAAGATTGGTAGAATGGACCAACACCGCGCTTCGAAGCAAATCGGGCGCGCTGGAATATATCATCTGTACCGGACTGGATGTCAGCGAACAGCAACGGGCCAAAAGAGCGCTGGTAGAAAATGAAAAGAAATACCGTTCGTTTACCGACCAACTGCCTATTGGCGTTTATCGGGCCACCGAAGAAGGCAGAGTGTTAGATGCAAATCCTGCTCTGGCCACTATTTTTGGCTATGACACGGTTGAGGGCCTGTTGAATACGCCTTCTCTGGCTTTTTACAAAGACCCGCTGCGACGTCGTAAACTGATGGTTCAGAGCAAAGAAACGGCAGGGATAATTGAAACCGAAATTAAATGCCGGACCAAAGACGGTAACATGATTTGGGTTAGAAACACGGGGCGAATAATTCCGGCCGAAGAGGGAGGAATTGACTACATTGGCGGGACCATTGAGGATATTACCGAACGTAAAGTGACTGAACGGGCGTTGCGGGAGAGCGAAGAGCGTTTCCGCCATGTGATGTCTTCCATCAGTGACCATATTTATGTCACCGAGACGACCGGCAGCGGTATTCCAAAGGTGGTTTTTGTTTCCCCCACGGTTGAAGCGCTGACCGGTTATCCCCGGGAAAGAATCCAATCCAGTTGGCAATTCTGGCTGTCAGTTATTGTTCACCCCAAAGACCGGGTGGCCGCCGGAACGCACATGGCGCGGGCCATGACGGGCCACACCAGTGAAGTGGAATACCGGTTGGTGCGGGCTGATGGCCAGGTTATTTGGGTGCGGGATAGCGTGCGGGTTGAAACCAGAAAACTCTCCAAGATTCTTTATGGCGTAATCAGCGATATCACCCCGCGAAAACAAGCGGAAGAAGCCCTGGCCACGGAGCAAGAGCGGTTGGCTGTTACCCTGAGAAGTATTAATGACGGTGTTATTGCTATTAACACCAAAGGGCGAATCTCTGTGGCCAATCCGGTGGGAAGAACCCACCTGGCCGCGTTTGGAACGGCCGATTTTGGAGATATTCTAACCCATGTGGGCCACCAGCCCCTTGAAGAAATCCTGGCCGGTTCGTCTCGCGCAGACAACTCTCACGAGATAATTTTGGAAGGCCCCCCCCAACGCACCTTCGAGGTGGTGGCCCAACAAATGGATACTAATCGCTCTCACCGGGGGTGGGTGCTGATTAGCAGGGATGTTACCGAAAGGCGAGCTGTTCGGGTACGTGTGCAGCAACAGGAGCGCTTAGCCGCGGTGGGCCAGTTGGCTGCCGGAATTGCTCATGATTTCAACAACATCCTGACCAGCATCATCGGCCTGGCAGAATTAGCCGGCGATGCCCCCAATATTCCGGCCGAAACCCAACAAGATGTACGGCGCATTGCCGAACAAGGGCACCGGGCGGCCCATCTCACCCGCCAAATTCTGGATTTTAGCCGGCGGACCATCAGCGAAAAACATCCACTCAATCTAAGCTCGTTCCTCAAGGAAACCCTGAAATTATTAGAGCGCACCATTTCAGAAGATATCCACATCACTCTGGAAATTGAACCGGGCGACTACAACTTTAAAGCCGACCCAACGCAAATTCATCAATTATTAACCAACCTTGCCCTCAACGCCAAAGATGCCATGCCTGCAGGGGGGGTCTTAAGATTTAAATTGTATCGCCAAACTGTAGCCCCGGGTGAACCCCTATCCTATCCGGTCTTCCAAGCCGGTGACTGGCTGGTTTTATCGGTTCAGGATAGCGGGGTAGGAATAGCCCCCGAAGACCAATCCCGCCTTTTTGAACCTTTCTTTACCACAAAAGCGGTGGGCAAAGGAACCGGACTTGGTTTAGCGCAAGTGTACGGTATTGTCAAGCAGCACGAGGGTTTTATTGATGTTGAAAGCCGGTTGGGGGCAGGTGCCACATTTACCCTCTGTTTTCCGGCTGAACCGGTTGTAAAAATACCAGAGCCGCAACCAATCATCCGGGAAAATGCTCCCACCGGTTCCGATGAGGTTATCCTGTTAGTAGAAGATGATTTGACCGTGCTGGAAGTAACCCAATCTATGCTGAGGCGGCTGGGTTACCAGGTCTTAACAGCCACCAATGGATATCAAGCATTAGATGTTTACGAGCGTCATATGGACGATATCAGATTGGTTTTGACAGACATTACCATGCCCGAGATGGGAGGATTTTCTTTAGCCACAGCCCTTCGCGCCAAAAACGAGACCATTAAAATAGTGGCGATGACCGGTTATCCAATCAATATAGAGCCAGATAACCTGTCTACCCAGGGTATTGCAGGTTGGCTGTCTAAGCCGTTGAACATAGAGAAAGTAGCGCAGGAAATAAGCCAGGCGCTAAAATAATAGCCCCTCCCGGCGTAATTTCCCCAGATGCGCCTCTACTTGTAAGGTCGCAATATTCAATACGTCGGGCCGGTCGGCGTAAATTTTGGCTGCAATCTTGCGGGCAGTAGTGCAGCCTGTTGAATACCAGTGCAGCACTTCGCGCTCACGATTTAGCCGGTGGTCTATGGTAAATTGCAGGATTTGCTGCGGCGCGCTAATAACCGGGCCATGGCCGGGCAAAATAGCCGCCGCTTCCAGCGCCCACATTGCTCGCAGCGAGTCCAGATAACCGGCCATATCACCATCGGGGGGGACAATGAGCACACTGCCCGCGCCCGAAACCAAATCACCGGCAAAAATTAGTCGAGGCTCAGGCAGCCACAGACAAATGTGAGCGTGGGTATGCCCCGGCGTGTGCTGAACCACCAGGTTTGTCCCGCCAATCTCAATCGCATCTCCGTGCCGGAGTGGTTGGCCAAATTCCAGCAGCGGGATGTCCAGTTTTTTGACCAGCGATGGCGCGCCGCCCGCGTGATCCGGGTGGCGATGGGTGATAATCACGGCTGTCGCTTCGGCATCAAGCGCCTGCAAAGCTGCGAAGATATTTTTCTGATGGGCGGGCAGGTTAGGGCCGGGATCGATAATGGCCATCTGTTTGCGCCCCACAAAATAAGTGTTGGTCCCCTGCCCGGTCATCTGCGAAGGGTTGGGGGCCACCAATCGCCACACATTGGGTTGAATTTGGGTGAGGTTGGTTTCAATCTGCATTATTGTTTCAGGCTCTCTGGTAGTTTGCAGGATCGCTCTATAAAAAGCGTATTATCTGCCACGGATTACACTAATTTCACTAATTTTTTATTCTTTCGTGTTAATTCGTGCAATTTGTGTAGGGGTCAAGAACATGTTGAACAGATAGGATTATGAAATTCTCACGCAAAGC
>CAYWSS010000540.1:0-4471 GCA_964460505.1 uncultured Caldilineaceae bacterium
GAAGTAGAAGCCGTGTTGCGTTCTTATATTCCTAAACCGGTCCTAACCTGGCTGGGAGAAACGCTGCATGGCTGGCTGGCTACGCTGCGCCCCATGAGTGTTCTGTTTGTGGGCATCAAAGGTCTGGATTACGAGCAGCCCGGTACTATTGAACAATTGCACACCTTTGCCGGAGGCGCTCAGGAAATCATCTACCATTACCAGGGAAGTTTGCCCCGTTTAACCGTAGATGATAAAGGAACGGTGCTATTAATTCTGTTCGGCGCGCCTCCCTACTCCCATGAAGATGACCCGGAGCGAGCCGTTCGCTGCGCTCTGGATTTGCAGGCGCTTGCTAAAAAACAGAGGCTGAAATTATCCATTGGCGTCACAACCGGCAGGGTTTTTGCCGGCCCGGTTGGAGGATTTACCCGCCGCGAATATACCGTAATGGGCGACACGGTTAATCTGGCTGCCCGCTTAATGAGTATCGCCGGCGCGGGGAATATTCGCTGTAATCACCAAACCTACCGCAGCACCTACGGCCAGATAAGTTTTAAACCTCTGGCCCCCACGCCGATAAAGGGCAAAACGGAGCCAATTCAAACCTACCAACCAACGGGCAATTTTCAGATTACTCAAAAATTTGAGCAACTGGAGCAGTTGCATGAATACCTGTCTGTGGTGGGGCGGCAGGGTGAAATCGAAAAACTGGTAGACCACCTGGATGCAGTTCAGGACGGGGAAAGCAGGATTGTAATTATTGAAGGTGAAGCAGGTATTGGAAAATCGCAGATTGTTAAAGAACTCATCCAATACACCAACAGGTTTAATCTTGCTACACTGATAGGCATAGGGCGCAGTATTGAACATAATTCACCGTATCAGGCCTGGCAACACGTGTTTGCCACCTATTTTGGTTCAAATAGCAATGGCAATTTAGATAAATTGTTACCTCAAATTGAGACGGACGTTAAGCAGGCTGCGCCCCATCTTTTGCAATATCTGCCGCTGCTAAACGACATTATTGGCCTGAAGCTTTCTGAAAATGAACATACGATGCCGCTTGACAGCGTGGCCCGGAGCGAAAAACTGGCGCAATTGGTGCTAACCTTGCTACAGGCTCAATCAACGGCGCAACCGCAGGCTTTGATTATTGAAGATGCCCAGTGGCTTGATTCATTTTCCTGGAATTTAACAATGCGGTTGGGTCAAGCCATTGTGGAACACAAGGTGCCGCTGCTATTGGTATTGGTCACCCGCCCCTTTACCGCCGGAGATGCCTGGCTCAAGGTATCGACCCTGGCCACCTTACCGCAAGCCGAACATTTGCGCATTGACACCCTTTCTCTTGATGAAACCTTAACGCTGGTGACCCAACCCATCGGCTTAACCAGTCATGAATTACCGGAAGCCGTGGCCGAGCTTATTCGCCGGCGAGCAGGCGGAAACCCTTTCTTTGCAGAGGAAATCTTTTATTTTTTGCACAATAACGGTTTTATATCATTCAAAATGATGCAAAATACCACCCGCTGCCTGGTTAGTGGCGATCTGGACCGGGCCGCGCAAACTTTACCGGCAACCATTCAAAACACCATTTTGGCTCGTATCGACCAGTTGCCTCCCGAAAAACAGTTGCTATTAAAAGTGGCCGCCGTTATTGGGCAGATATTTGCCTATTCTACCCTGCGCGATACGCTGCGACAACATTTAGAAATTGACGAACCCGCGTTAAAGCAACATCTGAATGATTTAACCTATCTGGGGTTTATCTTACCGGGATCAGAAGAGACCGAATCCACCTATTCGTTCAAGCATATCATCATTCGGGAAGTCACCTACCAATCGCTCCTGTTCGACAGGCGACGTGAACTTCACCGGACGGTGGCCCGCTGGTACGAGGGCAGTTATCGGCCGGAAATGGACCGGTATTTGGCCGGCTCAAAGTCAGATTCAAATCCAAACCTTTCCCTGTCGCTCAATTTGCCCTCCTCTTCCACACCGCTGTCACCCTACTTTTCTTTGCTGGTCTATCACTGGCACCAGGCTGAAGATGAAGAGAAAGAGCAGTTTTACGCGGCGCTGGTTGGTGAATTGGCCGTAGCCCAGTACGCCAATGCCGAGGCAATAGGTTATCTCAGCCGGGCCCTGGATTTAACTCCCACAAACAACCTCAGAGAACGGTATAAGCTGTTTTTAGCCCGGGAAACCATATATAACCGGCACGGCGACAGAGACAGACAGGTGTTGGACTTGGGTGAGTTAATTAAGCTGGCAGAGAAAATGGATAACTCCCAGCGAAAAGCCGTAGTTGCCCTTAGATACGCCCGCTATTGCGAAGCCACAGGAAACTACGACGAGGGTTTAAAATCTGCAAAATCGGCAGTAGCCCACGCCCGTCAGGCTCAAAACCCTGCCGGTCAAAGCGAAGGTTTTATGTTGTGGGGCAAAATCTTATGGCGTCGCGGAGAATTTGAGCCGGCTCAAACAGAACTTAAAAATGGACTACAGTTGGCCAGAGAGCACAACATTTATCAGGCCGAAGCTGAAATACTGTACAACCTTGCCACTATCTGCTGGTTACAGGGACAATATCCAGAGACGCAAACATGCTGTCAGAAAATGTTAACCCTCTGCCGCATGCATGATTTGCCGGTGATGGAAGCCTTTTGCTCAACCCTTATGGGCCAAATTGAATATCGCCTTGGAAATTATCAGGCTGCCCGGAAGCAATTTGAATATGCCCTGCCGGCCTACTACGCCGTTGGCAACAGGCGCGGCGAATTGACCCCGCTGTACAGTATTGGCCTAATCCACGCCATAAGCGGTCAGCATGAAGCGGCGCGAGACTATTACGAGCTGGCCCTGGATAACGCCAGACAAATCAACGACAAGGAAGGTATGGCCGAAACCCTGACCCGGTTGGGCATTTTGTTTGCCAATATGGGAGATTACGCCGCTGCGCAGGGGTATCTGGGGCAGGCATTGGGTATTCGAAAGGAAATTGGCAATCAGCAGGGCGAGGCAGATTCGTTAAGCCGCTTTGCGCGAATTTATTTCAATCTGGGTGAGTATAGAACTACTCAGCGATATTGTGAATTGGCATTGGCTATTCAGCAAAAAATTGGCGATCTGGAGGGGGAGGCTTACGTTCAAACCTATCTGGGGCATGTCCTTCGGGGATTGAAAGAATATTCAGAAGCCGAAAAAGCCTACCAAAGAGCCTTGCAATTGCGACAGGAAATGGGGCAAAACAGCGTGGCCATAAATGCAAAAACTGGCCTGTGCCGCCTAAGGCTGGCTCAAGGTAAATCAGATGAAGCCCAACTGTTGGCAGAAGAGGTTTTAGGGTGGATACACGCTAACGGCCTCGCCGGGATAATTGATCCGTTTTGGGTCTACTTAAAAATTTACCAGACGCTGCAAACCATTGGCGATGACAATCCGGCGGCCAAAGAGCAAGCTCGGCAGGTGTTGGAGGCTGCCCATCAAGCGTTGCAACAAGCCGCTGCAAAGTTTAGCGACGGGCGATTGCACCGTAGATTCCTGAGCCGCGTAAAATCTCATCAAGAAATTATCGCCTCCTGGGAAGGGAGAGATTTTCAATCGTCGTCTCCCGACCAGGCAGAAGGCAAAACCAGGGAAAAGTTTCTTGAATAATGGATAGAACAGAGATTATTCAACTTATTGAAAACGCGCGAAACAGCGGGACTCTGCCCAACCTTCGCCAGGCAAACCTGCAGGGTCTCGATTTGAGTGGGCTTGACCTGCGCCGGGTTTATTTGAGCGGCGCAGATTTGAGTGGAGCTAACCTGACCGGCACCAATCTGAGTTTGGGCTACCTGCGCGAAGCCAATTTAAGTGATGCCGACCTGAGGCGAGCCAACCTCAACGGGGCCAACCTTTTTAGAGCAGTATTGGCACAAGCCAATCTTCAGGATGCCGACTTGCGCCGGGTTAACCTGCGGGGGGCTAACCTGTTTCAGGCAAATCTTCAGAGCGTCAATTTGCGCGGTGGAAATCTCTTCCGGGCAAACTTAACCGGGGCCACCCTGACCGAAGTGACCATGATTGGCGTAAACCCCAGCGGCGCAAATTTTGCCCGGGCCAACCTCTCTAACGCTGTTATCATGCTGGAACAACTCAGTGTGGTGCGCAACCTGAAACAGGCAATAATGCCCGACGGCACTATCCACGATTAACAAAACATTTACGATTTTGGATTGACGATTGTGAAAGGTTTCAATCGTCAATCCAAAATCGTAAATTGTAAATTGTTAGCTCCTCAACCCCAATACTTTTCACATAATTCTGTTAAAAAACAATAAATTGTAACTACTTGGCATAAGTATTTGTAACCGCTATAATAGCGCCCTCTTGCCGTTTTTACCCCCCCCCCCACCGCGGCGAGGGACATAAAATATTCGTCTCTCCTCGCGGACGGCTTAACGCTATTATTACACATCAAATATATAAGAGCCACAATTTGTCT
>CAYWSS010000541.1:0-4460 GCA_964460505.1 uncultured Caldilineaceae bacterium
CTTAACCCGTGCGGTGTGTTCATCGTCGGATTCGCCGCCGGCCAGCTCTTCTTCTTTGGGGTGCCATTCCTGGTAAAAATCTTTAGCGTCGCGCTCAAACTGCAGGGTGCGCTCCAAAATTTCCATCCGCTGTCCAGAATCAGAAATGCTGCGAATATCCACACACAGGGCAAACCGGTCGAGGAGTTGCGGGCGCAAATCGCCTTCTTCCGGGTTCATGGTGCCCACAAATATAAATCGGGCCGGGTGAGCAAAGCTAATGCCCTCGCGTTCAATGACGTTAATTCCCATAGCCGCAGAGTCAAGTAGCAAATCAACCACGTGGTCATCAAGCAGATTAACCTCGTCCACGTAAAGCAAGCCCCGGTTGGCCGCGGCCAGAACGCCCGGTTCAAAGTGGCGTTCGCCTTTTTTGATAGCCTGTTCAATGTCCAGCGTGCCAACCACGCGGTCTTCGGTGGCGCTCACCGGCAAATCAACAAAACGAATGCGATGGGTGCCTACCCGCAATTCTTCACCTTTGGTCTGGCGTTCTTTGGCCCAGTCCGACCAGGTCTCCGGACGGTCAGGATCGTCGTTAAATGGAGAATCAACAAAAACGCTGATTTCAGGTAAAAGCGCAGCCAGGGCGCGGGCTGCGGTAGATTTTGCGGTGCCTCGCTCGCCACGAATGAGCACGCCCCCAATTTTGGGATTGATTGCATTTAAGGTAAGGGCGGTTTTCATCCTCGTTTGACCTACAATGGCGGTAAATGGAAAGATCGACGGCATTAGATTTGTTTTGCTCCCGTATTAAAAACAATTTGGTGAACAAGCATAAAACGTGAAACGTTACACGCAAGCGAGTTTCGTTTCACGTTTTACGAAGTGCTTGTGTTTACTTTTTTATTAAGAAAGCAGTTTAGCTTTCTTCCTTCTCTTTTTGCGCCTGAGCGATAATATCGCCCACAATGTGGTTGGGCACAGGTTCGTAGTGGGACAGGCTCATAGTGTAGACGCCGCGCCCCTGGCTAATGGAGCGAAGTTCGGTGGCGTAGCGCTGAACTTCGGCCAACGGGGCCTGGGCTGTAATTGTTGTGTTGCCGCGTACCTGTTCCATGCCGGACATTCTGGCTCGTTTGGTGCTGAGGTCTCCGGCAACATCACCGGTGTATTCTTCTGGCACGGTGATGGCCATATCCATAATCGGTTCCAGCAAAATGGCGCCGGCCTGCATAAATGCCAGTTTAAAGGCTTCGCGTCCGGCAATCTGGAAGGCGATGTCTTTGGAGTCAACCGGATGTTCCTTGCCGTCAAATACCACGGCCCGCACATCAACCACCGGATAGCCGGCCAGCACACCCTGATTGAGAACCTGTTTGATGCCTTTTTCAATGGAGGGCAGGAAAGATTGCGAAATGGATCCTCCGAAAATTTCGCTTTTGTACTCAAAGCCTTCGCCCCGTTCCAGAGGTTCCAGCCGCATGTGAACTTCGCCAAATTGACCGGCCCCCCCGCTCTGTTTTTTGTGGCGGTATTGGGCCGAGGCCGTTTTTGAAACGGTTTCAAGCATCGGCACTTTTGGCGTGGCAGTATCTACGTTTAGCCCAAATCGATTGGCCATGCGCCTGACCGCAATATTAACGTGAGTTTCGCCCATGCCTTCCAACAGCGTTTGGCGGGTGGCGGTTTCGTACCGGTTAGACAGGGTGGGGTCTTCTTCTGTAATGCGAGTCAGGCTGGGTCCCATTTTGGCGGAGTCGGCCTGAGTTTTGGGAGTCAGCGCCAGCGCAAATACAGGATTGGGGTAACTTGTTTTTTCTACCTGTAGCGGATTGGATTTTTCGCATAGGGTGTCGTTGGTTTGGGTTTCGCTCAATTTTACCACCCCCACAATATCGCCGGCAACACCTTGCTTAAGGCCAACCTGCTCTTTACCACGGGGTGAAAAGAGGCCGCCAATGCGCTCTTCTGACTCAGATCGGGAACTGAAGACCCGCGTATCAGAGTTGAGTGTGCCGGACCAAACCCGGATATAGCTGACCCGGCCGTATTGGTCGTTGATGGTTTTAAATACCTGAGCCGCCGGCGGGCCGTTTACGTCGCTGTTAAGCGTAATTTCTTCTTCGGTTTTAAGGTTGGTGGCCGTAACTTCGGTAACGGTTGGCGTGGGGAAGGTTTCAGTAATTGCGTGCATAAAGCCACGAATGGCCACATTTGCTGTGGCAGAGCCGCAGAAGACCGGTACTATTTTTCGTTCTCTCAAGCCAATTTGAATGCCGCCGGCAATTTCTTCTGCGGTCAGCTCTTCGCCTTCAAAATACTTTTCCATCAACGCATCGTCACCTTCAGCGCCGTATTCAACGACCTCGGTGCGGAATTCTTCAATTTCATCGGCCATGTCAGCCGGCGGTGAGGGGTGCTTACCGGTACCGGTATGCGCGGTGAGGGTAATCAGGTCTACCACGCCTTTAAACTCTTCGTCCTCTCTAATGGGCAATTCCATGGGAACAAAGGTGGCGTCAAAACTTTCGCGTAGTTGGTTGATGACGCGGCGATAACTGGCGTTGGGCCGGTCCATCTTGTTCAGGAAAATGGCGATGGGTTTGTTGTTTTCTACAGCCATCTGCCAGGCCAATTGGGTGCCAACTTCCACGCCGGATGAGCCATCGAGCACAATCACGGCGGTGTCGGCTACGTGCAGCCCGTTGAGCATTTCGCCGGAATAGTCGTTATATCCGGGGGCATCCAGCACATTAATTTTGTGCCCTTCCCATTCGCAGGGAATCACAGACAGGCTAAGGGACATAGTGCGATTGATTTCTTCGCTGTCGAAGTCAGAAACGGTGTTGCCGTCCTCTACCCTGCCCAGGCGGTTAATGGCTCCTGTATCGAAGATCATTGTCTCTGCCAGGGATGTTTTGCCACAACCGTTGTGTCCCAAAAGGACGATATTTCTGATTTTATCTGTTGAGTAACTACCAGCCATTAATGATATCTCCTTAAAACGCGTTCATTCGCGGATTTTTTTGTACATCACCGTACATATTTTTTGCTCTGCATTGTGAGCAAATGCAATTCTAATCCATTCCAGAGGTTTTGTCCAATCCCCACAAAGCCCCACCCTAACCCGTTTTTTGACCGCCCGGTCCAGCAATTTTAAGCGATCTGAACAACGAGATGAATACGACGCAATCAGGCGTAACTTTAACCAAAAATACCGCGCCGGCACGGCTCGAAACAGCGCCGGCCGGCCCCGCGAGCGAAGCGGGAATCCAGCCCTCTCCAGGTAGTATATGCGAAATTACGTGCCGCTCCGAAAATTCCGGCTCTGACATAGAGTTTTTTAAAGGCTTGTCAGATTACACATATCTCGGTGCAACCGGTACTGAGTACCCCTCAAAACCTGCTCAAAAAGGACAGGTAAACGGGAAAAAATTTGACTACAAAAAATACATTACCGAGGTGCGCGGTGTCGAAGTCTACGCCTCAACCGTGGTAGTCAAACGACACGCCAAACTAACCCACGAACACGAACACAAACGCAAAGAGATACTCAATCTGGGTGAGGACAGTTTGGCGCGGCCGGCATTTGTGGTCTTCAACACCCCGGCCCATTTCCCGTCAATGATGACTCTGACCTATCCGACCAAATTCACCAACGAAGGCGACCCGGTGAAGCGCGACCTAAACCGGCTTTTGGTCTGCTATCGGCGAAGCTTTTCAAGCGCGTTGTATCTGTGGTGGTTACGAATCATTTGTTAATTATTCATTGTTCATTTGCGGCTTGGCCGCGCTATGATATACTTCCGCCAAAACAGGAGGAAAGTTGATGAACAGAGAAGAAGCCTGGAAATTAGTTTGTGAATATACAAAAAGCCCACACCTGCGCCGGCATATGCTGGCCGTAGAATCCGCGATGCGAGCTTACGCTCGATACTTTGACGAGGATGAAGAGAAATGGGGCCTGGTCGGATTGCTGCACGATTTTGATTACGAACGTTACCCCGATGTGGCCACAAATGGGCACCCCAACACCGGCGTGCCGGTGTTGCGGGCGTGCGGCGTTGACGAGGAAATTGTGCGGGCCATCCTCTCCCACGCCACGGAGGTGACCGGCGTGGAACGGGAATCGAAAATGGAGAAGACTCTGTACGCGGTCGATGAACTGACCGGCCTGATTGTAGCGGTGGCGCTGGTTCGGCCCTCCAAGGATATTCGGGATGTGAAGTTAAAATCAATCCGCAAAAAGTGGAAGATGAAGGCTTTTGCCCCGGGGGTCAATCGCGCAGAGGTTGAAGCGGGCACTGCGGCGCTGGGGATGGAACTGAATGAGCATATCCAGCTTGTGCTGGAAGGCATGCAGACCGCCGCTGCCGAATTGGGGTTGGACGGCAGCGCCGGTGCTTCGTAAAGGTCCTTTATATGTAACTACTTAGGCACACACCTTTGTAGCCGCTACAGTAGCGCCCTTTTGCCGT
>CAYWSS010000542.1:0-4457 GCA_964460505.1 uncultured Caldilineaceae bacterium
CGAAGGATCCCTCCCCCTATTTTTTGAAAAGATACACCAACACTATTGTTTAAAAAAGGAGAATACAATGACTCAAGCAACCCCTATTGGAACCTTGCCTCCGCTGGGCCAGGTACCGCAAAAAATGTTAGCTCAAGTAGTTCGGCAAGATCGCTTTGGCGACCCACGCACGGCCTTTCAAATTGAGAAAATTGATGTGCCGGAAATTAAGCCGCATGAAGTTTTAATTGGCACGATGGCCGCAGGCATCAACTATAACAATGTATGGGCAGCCCGGGGCAGCCCCATTGATGTTATCCGCATCCGCCAAAAAATGGGCGAACCCTATGATTTCCACATTGGCGGCAGTGATGTATCGGGCATTGTATATGCGGTTGGCAATGAGGTTGATAACGTATCCGTTGGCGATGAGGTTGTTGTTCATCACGGCTACTGGAATCTTGACGACCCCTGGATTAAGGCGGGTAAAGACCCTATGATTGCGCCATCGGCGGTGATATGGGGCTATAACACCAATTTTGGCTCCTTTGGCCAATTCTGTGTGGCTCAGGCTCACCAGGTTTTGCCCAAGGCTTCTCATTTAACCTGGGAAGAGGCCGCCGCGCCCACGCTGGTTGGCACAACCGCTTACCGCATGTTATTTGGCTGGGCAGGAAACGTACTCAAGCAAGGCCATGTGGTACTGGTTTGGGGCGGCTCCGGCGGCTTGGGAGGGCAAGCCATCCAACTGGCTAAAGTCCACGGAGCGCGGGCAGTAGCGGTTGTCTCGGATGATGAGCGGGGCGAATACTGCAAAAAGTTGGGGGCAGTTGGGTACATTAACCGTCGTGATTTCTCTCACTGGGGTGTTCCACCACACTGGAAAGACGCAGCCGGCCAAAAAGAGTGGACGGCCGGATGTCGAGCCTTTGGTAAAGCCATCTGGGATGTACTTGGTGAGCGGCGCAGCCCCGATATTGTCTTTGAGCATCCGGGCGAAGCCACCATTCCTACCAGTATCTTTGTTTGTGAAGCAGGCGGAATGGTTGTTATCTGTGCCGGCACCACCGGCTACTCGGCCTCAGTAGACCTTCGGTATCATTGGGTGCGCCAAAAACGGCTTCAGGGTTCGCACGGCAGCAACGATGAACAGGCGGCTGCTTACAATCAGTTGGTGTGCGACGGCAAAATTGACCCGTGTCTGGCCGACGTCTATAAATTTGATGACATTGGTCAGGCCCACTATGATATGGAAGAAGGCAAGGTTGTATTAGGCAATCGAGTGGCTCTGGTTGGCGCCTCGGAACGGGGTTTGGGTAAAAAATAGGAAATGGTAGTCTCAGTGAATCAAAATTCTATACGCTAAAGGGGTTTGTAATCCTTAAACGCCGGTTACAAACCGGCCTGGAGCAAACGTCTATAGAAAATAGTAGTCTAGGGAGAAACTCAACAATGAGCACTAACGCAGAAAAAATCCGTGAGGCAGCCAGAAAACATTGTGAAGAAGTTATTCTTCCCAATGCTGACGCCTGGGAATCAACCACCGAATTTCCCCGAGAAGCGGCAGCCACAGCGGCTAAAAATGGTTTACTTGGTTTATATTGCCCGCCCGAATTTGGCGGCCAGGGCTTATCACTGGCCGAGGGTATTCCGGTGTACGAGGAACTTGGCCGGGGAGCGGGACTCTACGCATTTACACTTTCAATGCACAACATTGTTACCTATGCCATTTGCGGCTTCGGTCAGCCGGCGTTAAAGGATACCTGGGCCTCTCGCTTAACAGCGGGCGAGGCTCTGGGGGGATTTGTGCTGACCGAACCGCAATCCGGGTCAGATGCAGCCGGGCTGCGCACCTACGCCAAAATTAATGATGATGGCTCTTACACAATCAATGGCCGTAAAGCGTGGGTTTCGCTGGCCGGCACCGCCGATATTTATCTGGTGGTGGTAAAAACCAGCAAAGAACCAGGGCATAAGGATATGGCGATGGTGGCCGTACCAAAAGATGCAGCCGGAGTGCGCTTTGGCAAGCCGTACGACAAAATTGTCTCTCCCTACCTGCCAATTGCCGATATGTTTTTGGAGGATGTTACCGTGCCCGGTGACCATGTAGTCTTGCCTCCGGGTAAAGGGCTGGGTGGCTCGCTGATGGCTATAGATATTGCCCGCACATCCATTGCCGCCGGTTGTTGTGGATTGATGTCGGCTGCGCTTGATATAGCCTTGAGCTTTACCAGAGACCGCCAATTGTTTGGTAAGCCAGAACTGGACCTGCAAGGTATTCAGTGGATGTTAGCCGATGTGTCAACCAATTTGCACATTAGCCGCCTGTTATACAAACACGCAGCAGAACTACTTGGTTCACCTGAAGGTACCGTTGCTGCGGCCCACGCCAAACGTTTTGCTCCCGATGCGGCAGTGAAAGCAACCGGCACATGTCTACAGGTCTTGGGTGGTTACGGTCTTTTAGCGCCATATGCATTGGAACGGATGTATCGTATTGCGCCGGTGATGAAAAGTGTGGACGGCACAACCGAAATACAGCGGGTTGTCATTGCCCGTGCGCTGCAAAAATACGCCAAATCGCTGCCCGCTGTTCCTATTCCAGGCATTACCGCTTAAAACCTTCTTGACAAATCAATTAAATTGATGTTTAATTAGTTTATTCCACAATGTAGAACACGTTTTATTATACGGAACATCAATGTCTGATATTCAGTCTGTCAAGCGGGCTTTTTCAATTCTTAAGGCTATTGCTGCTTATCCCAGAGGGGTGGGGTTGGGCAAAATTGCGGAGCAAGTTGATTTACCAAAAAGCACCGTATCTCGCATGCTGTCAACTCTGGAAAGCATTGATGCTGTAGAGCGCATGCCCTATGGCAAAGGTTTCCGCCTTGGCCCGGCAACCCTTAATTTAGCCTTGCAACCATCATATCTTATTACCATTGCCCGTCCCTACCTGCAAGAGTTAGCGCATGCCACCAACGAAGCCGTTAATCTGTGTCTTCCCGATGGAAAGCAAGTTCATTATGTTGACCAGGTACAAAGACAGCGCAACGTTCAGGTTGGAGATTGGACAGGCACTCGCACATCAGTACTACATGTTATCTCTCCCGGTAAGATATTTCTTGCTTACTGGCCACCAGAACAACTGGAAACATACCTGAATCGTCCCTTAGAGCAGTTTACTAAACACTCTATTACAGCCCCGGAGACACTGCATCGGCATTTAGCCCAAATTAAACAGCAAGGCTATGCCTGGTCATACGAAGAGTTTGAATTAGGGTTGGTTGGTGCATCGGCCCCCATTCAGAATAAAGACGGGCAGGTTGTTGCGGCTGTAAACCTCTCTGGTCCGGCGTTTCGTTTTCCACCGGCCAACCAGGAAGACAAAATTGCAGCCTTAGCTGTAGACACAGGCTACAAAATTTCAAAACTTATAAAAGGACTCCCCTGAAAAAAGGGTAAAAATCAAACCGTGGAGAGCGCACACTTGCGCCGGACCTCTTGCGGGTCAGTGCAGGTGAAGGACGCAGAGAAAATTAGGATTGAGGCTGAAAATTCGAGCCATTGGATGGTTTATACAATGTTTTTGCGTTTTTCTCAAAAATCTTTAAAACTTTACGTTCTCTGCGGCTTGCGGTAAAATCCCTGCTTTTTTCAAGCGAGTCATCTACCTGCTGAGTCTGGTAAATCTGCGAGTCATCAACTTAACAAAGAGTTGCCTTTATCCTCCCCCAATTGAGACATACTTCTCATCGCCTGAACACCTACCTCTTTAAGAGGTTTAAAAATTAATTACGCAACATCATATAGATGTCCAGAAAAGTTTTTTCCTAAATAATATTCGTATTGCGTATTTCGTATTGTAACCGTTCACTCCCCTCCAATCTTCCTTTGGCCGCCCTCACGAGGGGGGAGGGTTTTTAAACTTCGTATCTTCTCAAAAAGTAGGGGGAGGTATCCTTCGACAAGCTCAGGCTACGCACCCTGAGCTTGCCGAAGGGTGTTTAGCCCCGGATTATTGAAAAGATACTAAACTTCCCCCCGTTTACGGGGGATTGTAGGGGTGGGGGTGAACGATAAATCGTTGGGCGAAAACTTTTCTGGAGTGCTATATAACTTGGCGGCAATTCTGTAACTGATGAACAACCAAATGATCTTGCCACTTTGTACATTTATCAGTTAGAAAAGATGCTCGCCGCAAAGCGCGGTGCAAACTTTGCAACATAACGCTACAGGAGGTGATAGCATAAACCAAACCTTTTTATTAACCCAATTAAGTATTAACAGTTTTACAAAGGAGTAAAGAGGCTATGAAACGTTTATTACTGATTCTATCAACTATGGTTGCACTAAGCTTAATGGCCGCATGTGGCGCCGCTCAACCGGAAACCATAACCGTGGTTGAAACGGTGGTTGTAAAAGAAGAAGTAACGGATGCTGCCCGAGTTCGAGCCGTCGAACTCGTCCGAAGC
>CAYWSS010000543.1:0-4456 GCA_964460505.1 uncultured Caldilineaceae bacterium
CTCGCCTCAACAACTCCAACCCTCCGGTAACTTAACATTGTCGAAGTAGTTACAATCTTTAATAATATTTGCGTTATTTGCAATTAAAAATGTCCGGCAGAGAATAAAAAATATCAGCTTGACCCTTGAGGCAAACCCGGATTTGCTAACTGCACAGGCTGCCATTTTTGGGTTTCTATCACAGGGAGAAACTACCTCACTGCAACCGGCAAAAACGTGACAAATCTGGCTTGAAGCGTATACTGTGGGGGTATAACTTCTTTTGAAAAGTGAGTGAAGAACAAAAAAATGAAGCTTTCAAAATTTGGCAAAAAACTCTCCACCAATACCGGTATTTTGCAATTAATGGACGATCTGGGCAGCGCTGTTAGCTCAGAACAAAAAGTAATTATGCTGGGTGGCGGAAACCCCAGCCACATCCCGCAGGTGCAGGCCCATCTGCGGCAGCGAATGGCCGCCATCCTGGCAGAAGGCAACGCCTTTGAGCAGTTGATTGGGAATTATGGCCCCCCTCAGGGAGACAAAGCCTTTACTACCGCCCTGGCCGCGCTGTTTTGCGCGGAGTACGGGTGGGATATTAACCCCGATAACATTGCCCTGACCAACGGCAGCCAGACCTCATTTTTTTATCTGTTTAACCTGCTGGCCGGCAAATTTGAAGACGGCACTCACAAGAAAATTCTTTTGCCCATGGCCCCGGAATATATCGGTTATCTGGATGTGGGGCTGGAAGATGATTTCTTTGTGGCCGGCAAGCCGGAATTTGAGTTTATCGACCGGCATACCTTTAAATACCACGTTGATTTTGATGCGCTTTTCGTTACGGATCAAATTGGGGCCATTTGCGTTTCGCGCCCCACCAACCCCACCGGCAATGTGTTGACTGATGACGAAATTAAAAAACTGGGCAAGCTGGCGGAGCAGCATGACGTGCCGTTAATTATCGACAATGCCTACGGCCTCCCTTTCCCCAGTATTATCTTTACCGATGCCCGGCCCGTCTGGAATCAAAATATTGTTATGTGTATGAGCCTGTCGAAGCTTGGCTTGCCCGGCCCGCGCACCGGAATTGTAATTGCCCGCCCGGAAATTGCGGCGGCCATTTCGGCCTTAAATGCGGTTATCAGTCTGGCCCCCGGCAGTTTTGGCGCTGCCCTGACCCGCGGCCTGGTGGAAAGTGGCGAAATTATCAAAATCAGCCACGACCTCATCCAACCGTACTATCGCCAAAAATCCCAAATGGCGGTCAACGAGTTTCGACAGGCGTTGGGTGATGTGGACTATTACATCCACAAACCGGAGGGCGCATTTTTTCTGTGGCTCTGGTTTAAAGGGTTACCCATTACCAGCCAGCAACTTTACGAGCGCTTAAAAATGCGCGGCGTCATCATCGTTCCCGGTGAATATTTCTTCCCCGGATTGCAGGAGGCGTGGCAGCACAAAACCGAATGTATCCGCGTCAGCTACGCCGGGAAGGAAGAAATTGTGAAAGAAGGCGTAAAAATTATTGCCGAAGAGGTTAAACGCGCCTGCGATTCCTGACATCCAATATAGCACTCCAGAAAAGTTTTCGCCCAACGAAATACGTAATATGCAATACAAGGAAATGGGTAAGTTAGTTAATTCTCATTCCTAAGTTCTAAGTCAAGTTCTAATTGACGGGTGTAGCATTTGGGCCTTGTGCCCTTTTTACTGCTGTAACAACGCCCACAAGGGGCTTAACTACCCGTTAAAACAAAGTTGATTTAGTACTAAGTAGCCTTATTTCCAATAAAGCCTAATGATAATCCGAACTGTTAGCCTCTTGGCTGCGCTATTAGCCGGCCTGATTGTCTTTAATCCCCGGCAGGGGATTGTGCATACGCTCATCTGGGGACAAAAACTGTTGGCCTCGGCCTTTTCACCATTTCTGGCGATGCTTGGGGCAGCCGGTGCGCTGCTGGGGCTAATTCGCCGAGACTACGTTTCAGCGGGTGCCGGGGTAATTGCGGCCGGCATCGCCGCAGAACACATCGCTCAGGTTACGGCATCGCGCGATGACCTGTTTGCAGAGACGTTTGGCCCGAATTGGGAATTGCAAATACCTGCCCGGATACGTCCGTTACTTTTACGCCACCGCTGGCAAATCATCGGCGAAAAACGGCCGTGCCACTTTGTCCACAGAAACGTTGTTTTTGGGACAAACCTCAAAAGTGGCGCGCCCCTGAGAGCCGATATTTTACTCCCCCGCCGGGGATACCCCCGCAGCGGGTTGGCCATGGTTTATGTGCATGGCGGCGGCTGGTGGTACGGCGGAAAAAACGTCTGCAAATTTCCCTATTTTCGACAGATGGCATCGCAGGGGCACGTTGTCATGGACGTTGATTACACCCTGGCTCCCCACTCGAACGTGCAGCAGATGGTGAGGGATGTGAAACAGGCCATAGTGTGGTTAAAGCAGGGAAACGTGCGCGGCGTCAATCCGGATCGAATTGTGCTGGGCGGCCAGTCGGCGGGGGCGCATCTGTCTCTGTTGGCCGCGTACACCCCCAACCCCCCGGAACTCCAGCCGCCGGGCGTGGCCGGGGACACCTCGGTGCGAGGGGTGGTTTCCTATTACGGCCCCCCCGATCTGGCGGCGCTGCATGATGATATTCAGCAGCGTTTTACGGGCCGTCTGCCCGAAGACCTGGTTGATGTGTTTCATCGCCTGCTGAAAAAGGTGGGGCAGCACGGCGATAGTCTGGCCCGTGGTATTGCCGCAATTATCGGGGGCACACCGGCAGAACTGCCGGACACCTATCGCCTGATATCGCCCATAAGCCATGTCCAACGCAACTGTCCGCCCACGTTGTTGTTTCAAGGCACACACGATTTAATGGTTGATTATCGGGACGTGCATTGTTTCTATAAAAAGTTGCGGCGGGCCGGCGCCCCGGTTATTTATGTTTCGCTGCCGGGTTGTGACCACAGCTTTGAGTCGATTTTTCCGCGCTGGTCGCCGGCGGCTCAAACCGCAGCCTACTACACCGAGCGTTTTTTGGCGCTGCTTACGTAAAAATGTTACGATTAAAATTGGTTGCGCCCCTCATCCCTTATCTGGCCGTGCTGGTTGGGCTTTACGGGTTGAATAGCGCCTGGGCCAGTATCATTTTTTATCATCTGGGGATTATCATCTTCCTGTCGATTGGGGACGGCTGGGGACCGGGCAAACAGTTAAGCGGTGTAAAAGATTACCTTGTTTTGGCCGGTGTGGCTCTGATCAGCGCGCTGGGCGGGCTTTTTATTTTCTGGCTGTGGCCTTTTATCCGGTTGGACGGGCTTTTTTTAGCCACGGAACTGCTTCACCTGGGCCTTAACAACATTGCCTGGCTGCTATTTATTTTCTACTACTTTACAATAAACCCAATCCTGGAAGAACAATTTTGGCGGGGGTATCTGGGGGCACCAACATTGAGTCCGGTCTGGAATGATGCCTGGTTTGCCGGTTATCACGTGCTGGTTTTGTTTAATTTTGCCCGGTGGCCCTGGATAGTTATCAGCTTTCTGGTATTGGTGGGTGCCGCATGGATGTGGCGGCAGTTGGCTCGCCGCTATAACGGACTGATTATCCCCATCATTTCTCACGCTGCCGCCGATGCCAGTATCATTGGTGCCGTATTTTTTCTGGTGCGGTAAAGGGCGTTGAATCTTGCAGGCAATTAGGGCGGGTTCAAAATGGACAGGAAGATAACCACCACGCAGCAGTTGTCGTGGCATCAAGCCAAAAGTCCCTACAGCCGACCTTATGAAGAGCAGGTGTTGTTGCAGTTAGTCAACAGCACCATAGAAGATGTGAGTGTTAAGGAGAGTTTGGGCTACGATGCGATAGAGGGGATAGTGGAACAAAATGCCAGAACGAAAGTGAATTGGGAACAGTTTGGAAAATTGAATGTGTCGGGGATATTCAAAAAAAATACCCCCCCAGGGACTCGAACCCTGAACCCACGGATTAAGAGTCCGTTGCTCTGCCAATTGAGCTAGGGAGGCGTGAAAACTGAGCCAAAACTCACTGGCTATTTTACTAACTCTGAGGACTTTGGCAAGTTGGGAATGATACAGTAGTCAGCAGTCAGATGAACGCTGCAGATTTTTTGCAAGGTACGTGTGATATGCTGAAATTCGAGGAGCCGGTCAAAAAAAACGCACAGGAAAGGATAGCCAACGTTTGGTGCTGCAGCAAGAGGAGGCGTTGTCTGAAATTCTGGTTTAGAAAACAGAATTGGTGACTGGCACTGGGTAAATTCTGCAAAATCCGGTGATTTGCTGCCAACAACGTAGCAGGACTCACTGAAATTATTACAGGCTCATTAAAATAGTGCGAGAAGAAGATTTAGGAGTGGCGGCCCAATAATCAGTAAGCCAACAACCACTGCCGTAATAGCGGAAACCAGCAACGGCCCTGCCGCCACATCTGTGACAAATATTTACGTTTGTA
>CAYWSS010000544.1:0-4453 GCA_964460505.1 uncultured Caldilineaceae bacterium
CGGTGTCCTCAATCTTTGACGTACCCGGACAACTCCACGGAGCGCTCCACCCTCACGTAAGGCCGGGGGCCGGTTCTGGGATGTGAGGCCAGTGCCTCAGATCGGTGTAGAATAGCGTCATGAAGGCACGGGTCTACGTAGAGGCGTCGGTGGTCGGAGGCTGCGAGGACGACGAGTTCGCGGAGCACTCCATCCAGCTCATGAAGCGCTTCGTCACGCGAGGAACAAACTATCACGGATCAGTGCGTAATATTATCTCGCAATGATTGTTCTAAAAAAAACCCCAGCGTCTTTTCGTCATCTACAATCAGAATTCGTTTTGATTGTACAAAATAGTTTGGCATAGACGTTACTCCTTGAGCCTGATAACCGCCTACGCTCTACTATAACACAACTAAATGTTTGCAAGTTGTTACAGGGCTGTTACAGTTGTTATGTACTGCTGATTAAATATCGACCGCCGGCAATGGTTGTAATATACTCCGGATTAGCAGGATCAACTTCCAGCTTGTGGCGCAAACGATGAATATGCACCCTGGCAATGGCCCGGGCGTCGGCTTCGGTGGCTTCATAGCCGCGGACCAGCTTAACCAGCGTAATTGAATCGATGGCCTGGTCGGGGCGGGTCATCAACGTTGCCAGAATATCAAACTCAGTCGGGGTCAGGCTGATGACATCGCCGGTTCTGCTCACCTGTCGCGATGCCCGGTTTAGCTGAAGACCTTTGATGGTAAGGATTTCTGATTGTACCTGCCGGCGAGGCGGTGGTGTTACGGCTTGTCTGGCAATGCCGTCAGCCACACTGGCCAGCAGATCGGAGGTTTGGCACGGTTTGGTCAGATAATCGTGCGCGCCCTGGCGCAAAGCCTGAATGGCCGAATCTACCGTGGCGTACGCGGTTAAAATGATAACACTGGTTCGAGGCGATGTTTTGCGCAAATAACGCATAATTTCCAGGCCGTTCATGTCTGTCAGTTGCAGGTCAACCAGCGCCACATCGTAGTGATTGTTATCAATCAGTTGAATCGCTGTTTTGCCGTCGGCGGCTTCGGATACATGGTACCCCTGGTCCTGCAAACTTAACCGTAGAAAATAGCGCAGGGTCTTTTCGTCATCAACGACCAGAATTTTGTGCGTCATGATATTGTCTCTTTACTAACTGGAAGAGTCAGGGTAAAACACGTACCCTTGCCCGGTTCACTGTGAAGATGGAGTGTGCCGCGATGTGCCTCTATTATTCCTCTAGCTACACTTAACCCCAGCCCCGTGCCTTTGGATTTGGTGGTAAAAAACGGATCAAAGATTCGTTGCCGGGCCTCATCAGAGATTCCCTGCCCGGTATCGCTAATGGTTATCTCAATATATTGCATTTTTGTTGAGGGGGATGCGCTTAGTTGGGCGCTCAGTGTAAGCTCGCCTCCGTCCGGCATAGCCTGAATGGCATTGATAATCAGGTTGGCAAATACCTGCTCCAGCCGCCGGTTATCCACGTATAGCGATGGTAAATTATCCTGATAGTGGGAAGAAACGGTGATGCCATTTTCTTCAATTTCTGCCTGGCGTCTCCGCAACACAACCGTGATTATTGGCGGCAACTGGTGAGTGCCAGGCTCCAGTTTTAGGGGGCGGGCAATAAACAGAATGTCTTCTAAAATGTGATTAACCCGCTGGATCTCTCCCCGGATGAGCGCCACACCCTGAGACTCTGCCGAATCTTCCGGCACGTTTCGGGTAAGGTACTCTACACCAACCGCAATACCGGCAATGGGGTTGCGAATTTCATGGGCTACCACGGCAGACATTTCACCCAGCACGGCCAACCTGTCCAGGCGACGGTACTCGGCTTCCAGCGCCTTGATTTCGCTCAAATCTTCCATGACGCCCACCACGCCAATGGGGGAGTGGCTGCCATTGTCGGTGCCCAACACAGCGGTGCTGACAGAAACAGGCATTTGATGGCCGTCGCTGTGATGGGCGGTAATTTCTTTGCGGGGGCAGGCCCGGCCGCTATTCAGGGTGCTGTTAAACATCTCAATCAGCGGGTCGGCCCCGTGTAATGTCTCTGCCAGGGTGTGGTTTAACATTTGCTCGGGTTGGTAGCCCAACATTTTTGATGCCGCCGGGTTGAATGCGGTAATATGTCCCCGTTTGTCGATGGCAATCAGGCCGTTGGTCATATTTTGAATGATGTCTTCGTTAAAAACGCTCAACGAATCGGCCTGTTCAAAAAGTTGGGCGTTTTCAATGGCCGTGGCCGCCGGGGAAGCCAGCGCTTGCAGCAGCGACAGGTCATCCTGATTAAAGGTGCCGCGCTTTTTGTTCATCACCTCAATGGCGCCAATGGTGTACCCTCGGGTTTGTAACGGCACGCAAATAATAGATTTGGTAATAAAACCGCTCTGTTTATCCATATCCGCAAAAAAGCGATTATCGCTGTTTACATCCGGCACAATTACGGATTCCCCTTGGTTGGTAACCCAGCCGGCAATGCCTTTGCCCCGGGCCATTCGTTTGCCAATAACCGCCTCCGAACCTTCGCCCGATGCGGCGGCAAACCAGATGTCGCCCTGTTTTTCATCGCGCAGCACCACCGATGCCGCGGCCACATCCATAAGGCGGGTGGTGCGGTCGGTAATCATCGTGAGCGTTTTTCTAAAATCCAGCGTAGAGGTGATGGTCTGCCCAATTTCGTTGAGCGATTTCAACTCCTGAATATGCTGGTTAATTTCATCGTAAAGCCGCGCGTTTTCAATGGCAATGGCCAGTTGGTCGGCCAATGTTTCAAGCGCATCAACGTGATACCGGTCAAAGGCGTCAATTCGGGTGCTTTGCAATTCGAGGACGCCAATAGTTTTGGTGCCCAACACAATGGGCACGCACAGCTTGGCCCGGATTTCTTTGTCTGTTTGGCCGGGAATATAGCGTGGGTCCAGCGTAACATCGTTGGATAACACCGTACTCTTTGTGGCCGCAGACCATCCCACCAGCCCGCGCCGCAGTTGAAAAGCGCGGTTGTTGTCTGAATTTAGCGGAATAGCGCCACCCTGCCTTACTGCCGGCGACTGGGCGTGCAATTCAACCAAATTGGTGTCGTGGCTGAGTAGATAAATTGCCACGTTGTGAAACGCAAAACTTCGTCGAATGGCTTGCACTACGGTTCTTAACATTACATCCAGATTCAGGATAGATGTGGCTGCCTGGCTCACTTCGTTGATCAGGGCCAGTTGAACCGAGCGCTGCGCCTGATTTTTGAAGAGAATGGCATTTTCAAGCGCCATACCAATTTGGGTGGTGGCCGCTTCCAGCAGTGGAAGATGTTCTGCGCTAAAAAATCCCGGCTGTTTGTGGCCAAGAAGGAACACGCCTCTGGCCTCAATGCGTTGCAAATGAATCGGCAGGACGATGATGCAGTGTGGCTCGTCCGGCAGGTACGAGGCCCGCAGACAGCGGGCATCTTCTGTGGTATTGGCAACGACTGCCGGCTGACCCTGCTGTAAAACCCAGCCCTCTACGCCGTCCTCAATAAGCCGCCGGGCAAAGCGATGCCCCGCCGCCCCGGTCAGTTCTTCCCGGCCCGGCTGGGTTGAGCGATAACAGATGGTTTCGGTGCCTTCCTGCACCAGCAGCGCCCCAAAATCGGCATCAAGATAAGCGGGCAGTTCTAAAACGCGCTCAAATAAATCGGTGATATCCAGATGCCCGCTAAGAAACTGGGTAATGCCGAAGAGCAAGGCCAGATGTTCTGTCTTGTGAGACGTCACTTCAAAGTTGGGTACAGGTTTGGGCAGATAGCCGGAAAGCCGATTAATCAATTCATCCGGGTTTTGTGGATATTGGCGGAGAAAAACGTGCTGCGCCTGCAGCCAGGGGGGAAGCCCATCGTCAAGATTGTGAGTAAGAACCACCAGAGCGGGCACTCGAATGTATTTGCTGGATTTTGGCTGGCGGGCGACGGAAATATCCATCAACAGGATGTCTGCGTTTGATAGTTGCACCAAAGCTTCGCTGCTGTCATGGATGAAAGAGGTGGCGTATCCGTGGGTTTTTAAAGCCTGATGCAGAATATCCATCTCCTGCATTTGGCTGTCAATAAGGGTAACACGGATGCTGTTGTGTATTGATTTTGCGGGCTTCTGGGGAGAACCGCGTTTCTGTTTTACTGCCATTGCGGAAGATACACCTTAATAAACTTAACAGTTAATGTTAAAAGTATATCACGAGCCAGAGGGTGTCGCAACAGGATTTTATAACTATTCAGGTAATCGTCCAACGAAGCTTTGCCCCAAACCGACAAGTAATTTATGCTTCACGGATGGAAAAAACACGGATAATTTTATTTATTTTCATCCGTGTTTCCTTGTATCCGTGAGTCAAAATCTTGTCTCATCTGTAAAGAATTTTTGGCATCGTTTCATTCAGCCAAAAATGGCGTAAAAGATCGGTTTACACTTTT
>CAYWSS010000545.1:0-4450 GCA_964460505.1 uncultured Caldilineaceae bacterium
GGCGTAGATTTGGACGTCTTTCCCAGCCAGGTGGTTGGCATTGTTGGCGAAAGCGGCTGCGGAAAAAGCGTGACCATCAAATCTATTTTGCGCATCGTTGAAAAACCCGGCAAAATCGTGGACGGTCAGATTTTGTTCCGTCAAAACGGCGAGGAAATGATTGACTTGGTCAAACTCGATAGTTCGGGTAAAAAAATGCGCAGTATTCGCGGCGGAGACATCGCCCTGATTCCTCAGGAGCCGATGGCCGCCTTCAGCCCGGTTCACACCATCGGCAACCAGATTGTTGAAGCGATCAGGCTGCACCAGCCGGTGAACAAACGGGAAGCCCTCAAAATTGCCATTGAGCGGCTGCGCGAAGTTGGTGTGCCCAACCCGGAGCGGCGCATCGATTCCTACTCGTGGGAACTCAGCGGCGGGCTGCGCCAGCGGGCCATGATTGCTATGTCCCTGTCGAGCAACCCAAAACTGCTCATTGCCGACGAACCAACCACCGCCATCGACGTTACCACCCAGGCCCAGGTGCTCAACCTGCTGGCCGAATTGCAGGCGCAGCACGACACCTCAATTATCTTTATCACCCACGATTTGGGCGTTATTGCTCAAATTGCCGATTTTGTGGTGGTTATGTATTTGGGGCGGGTCATGGAAAGCGGCCCGGTGGACGACATTTTTCATAATCCACAGCATCCGTACACCAAGGCGCTGCTTAAATCTATTCCAACTGTAACCACCCAGGCCAGGCGATTGCCCACCATCGAGGGCGCCATCCCGCACCCGTTTAATCGGCCGGCGGGCTGCCCCTTTTACCCGCGCTGCCTGGATATGATGCCGGATAAATGCAACGTGAACACGCCCCGCTTGCAGCAGGTGACGGAATCGCAACAGGCAAGCTGCTTTTTGTACCACGATAAATCAGAAGATGCCTGAAAATTGAAATTTGAGGAAATGCCCGTGACTCCTACGGAAAAAGAAAGCAGTAACCTGCTTGAAATAACAAACCTGAAAAAATATTTCCCTATCAAAAAGGGATTTTTTAGAAAAACGGTCGGCCATGTGCGAGCCGTTGACGACGTTAATTTTTATATTAAAGAGGGCGAAACGCTGGGGCTGGTCGGTGAGAGTGGCTGCGGTAAAACCACCACGTCCCGCTGCATTTTGCGGGCCGTTAATCCCACCGAAGGCAAAATTCTGTACCGTGACAAAAGTGGCAGCGTGGCGGACCTTGCCCAACTGCCCGAAAAAGAAATTCGCGCGCTGCGCCCCGAAATGCAGATGATTTTTCAAGACCCCTTTGCCTCGCTCAACCCGCGCATGAATCTGTTTGATATTGTCAGCGAGCCAATGTACGTTAACGGTGTCAGAAGCCGCTCCGAGCGCACCGAACGGGTGACCGAACTGCTGCAACTGGTTGGCTTGCGGCCCGAATATATGCAGCGCTTCCCGCACGCTTTTTCCGGCGGGCAGCGACAGCGCATTGTTATTGCCCGCGCGTTGGCCCTAAATCCCCGCCTGGTGGTGGCCGACGAGCCGGTATCTGCTCTGGATGTAAGCGTGCAGGCCCAGGTGCTCAACCTGATGATGGATTTGCAGGAGCAGTTGAAGCTGACCTACCTGTTTGTGGCCCACGACTTGAGCGTGGTCAAACACATCTCCTCGCGGGTGGCGGTGATGTACGTGGGAAAAATTGCCGAAACCGCCCCCACCGGCGACCTGTTCCACGCCCCCAAACACCCTTACACTTCAGCGTTAATGTCTGCCGTGCCGGTGGCCGACCCTCGGGTGCGCTCCAAAATGGTGCCGCTGCAAGGTGATGTTCCCAGCCCGGCCAATCCCCCCTCCGGCTGCTACTTTCATCCTCGCTGCCCGTACGCGGAAGATGTGTGCAGGCAGAAAACACCCCAACTGGAAGAGGTAGCGCCCGACCACTTTGTATCCTGCCACCGCGCCAAAGAACTGGAGTTGGTAGGCATTGGTGACGCCTGAAATAATGTATCTTCTGGATTTCAGGGGATTGACAACGTACTGCGCTGTGTATTCCGTATTTTATCAGGTTACGGGCCAACTGAAAATCACTAATACAAAATCCACATTATAATCCTGGCGGCCAGTGCCGGGGAAATCGTAAATCCAAAATCGCAAATCCAAAATCGCAAATCGTAAATCAAGGAGATGTAATGCCAACCCCCTGGGAATATTTTAAACAGGCCGCTCAATTGGAAGAACCGGAACAAGTGCCGGTCGCCTTTATTGTCGATAGCCCCTGGCTGCCGGGCTATGCCGGCCTCAACACCCTGGATTATTTCCTGCTGCCCGATAAATGGTACAAAATTCATCGCGACCTGCTGGAGCGTTTTCCCGAGGCGGTCTGGGTGCCCGGCTTTTGGGTGGAATACGGCATGGCCGCCGAGCCTTCGGCCTTTGGGGCACGGGTGGTGTTTCACCACAATCGCCCCCCCTCCATTGAGCCGGTGATGACCGATTTAAAGGCATGGACATCGGTCCGGGCCACCAACCCGCACGAGGATGGCTTCATGCCGCTGGTGCTGCGACTGTATCGCCACGCCGAGGAGCGCCTGCAAGCCGAAGGGCTGAATATCAAAATGGTAGCCGCCCGGGGGCCAATGGTCACTGCCGGGTGGGTCATGGGCATCACCGATTTGATGATGGGGCTGGTTACGGACCCCGGCAGCGTAACCAAAATTCTGGAGACGCTGACCACCTCCATTATTCGCTGGCTGCACGCCCAGCTTGAAACCCTGCGCCAACCGGAAGGCATTATGCTGCTGGATGACATTGTGGGTATGGTTTCGCTGGCGCATTATAACGAATTTATTGCCCCGCACTTACAGCGAATATTCAACGAATTTGACGGGCTGGTGCGGGTTTTTCACAACGATACTCCCTGCCGCCATCTTTATCCGGCCCTGGCCGAGGCCAACTTTGACGTGTTTAACTTCACCCACAAAGTCGATATCGGCCAGGTGAAAGCGGAGATGGGCCATCGCGTAGCCCTGATGGGCAACGTGCCGCCCCTGGATGTCGCCGTCCGAGAATCACCGGAGGTGGTGTATCAGGCCGCCATGGAATGTCTCACCAAAGCCGCCCCCGGCGGTGGATTGATTCTATCCGTGGGCGGCGGCGTCTCCCCGGATATGCCCGCCGAAAATATGGATGCCATGCTGGCCGCTGCCCGTGATTATTCAAAGGCAGGGGCCAGGGGTTAGGAGTTGGGAGTTAGGCTATTGACCGGTACGCGATGATGCAGCGGCCAAATGTGACTTGAATATTGACGTTTGCCAAACGCACTTTTCAATCACCAGAATAGCCGGCGACTTGACACCTTAATAATGGGAGTTATGCTATCGGTAAAAATGGTGGTATGAACTATGTCGTATGTAAAAACAACGATTTCTCTTCAAGAAACGCTGCTTCAAAAAATTGGCGATTTGGCTCGCGAATTGGGTGTTTCCCGCAGCCGTCTTTTTGCCCTGGTCGCTAAAGAATTTCTCCAACGTTATCAAAATCAGGCCGGCGTTTTTCCGGCAGAGGATATTGTCTCCGCCGCATTTCAATTTGAGTCCGGGGTGCAGGGAATGGGCACCTGGTGCTTTACCGCCTTTGAAGCGCTTGACCGCACCGAAATTATGGGCAGCCACGGCAAAATTATCTACGCCACGTTTGATGACCAGCCTATCACCTTGGTTACTGCCGCAGGCGCTTCCCAATTTGCCATTGATTACCCGGAGCACGTGCAGCAGCCGCTCATTCAAACGGTGGTGGATGACCTCAACGGGGTGGGCACCTGCCCCAGCCCCGGCGAAAGCGCCGCCCGCACCAGTTGGGTCATGGACCAGATACTGCTCGATTACAGAAAGAGGTTGAATCGATGAATTACGTATTTGACACAAATAAAACCAAACGGTACCGCTTTCCAACCCATATCAACGATTTGGTCATGGACCGTTCCGAAGCAGCCGGCAGCGAAGTGTTTGTGGTTGTCCTCAAGCCCGGCGAAGCCCCGCCGCTGCACCGGCACGATGATACCGAGCAAATTTTCTACGTGCTGCACGGCGAAGGCCAACTGGAAATTGGGGAGGCGCGGCAAAGTTACGCGGTTAAACCGGGTGACGTGGTGCGCATTCCCCCGTCAACCCTGCACCGCATTCAATGTGTCGGTGAAACGACCCTTACCTATCTGGCGGTCGATTGTTTTCCCTCCGGCCGCCCCAACGCCGAACCCACCTGGGACGACCACGTTAAAACGGTCTGCGTTCAGCAAGGCTGGGCCTACGGGCAGGTGGTTGAAATTTGATTTAGTGTTCTACGCTTTTTCATCGGCTAAAGGTTGTTGATCTTGTTAAAAGCGAATATAGAACAGTGAATAGTCAATTGTCGGTATCGTTTCATTCGGCCAAAATGAAGCAAAAGACAGGTTTACAATTTTCGC
>CAYWSS010000546.1:0-4448 GCA_964460505.1 uncultured Caldilineaceae bacterium
CGGTCAAGAGACCGGCCCGAGCGCGATTTTGACGGGTTCACTGAATTTGTACTTTTGGAGAGGATACTTTTTTTCTTGCTCCCTGGTCCTCGTATAATATGTTCGTAGTCAAGCACGCAATAAAATAAAGCGCCGCCTTAACGCCACTCCGCTATCGCTACGAGGCTGACTACCAACATTACCCATCTCCCCTACTTCTTACTCCAATTAAGCCGCTCACAGACTTAGAAATGAGATTTAAATAAATCCAGAAGCTTATAGCCATATACGCAGGCAAATTTCGGGTTTAATAAAATCCTCGTTCCTTAGGTTTCGGCAAAAGACAATCCCAGACTCTGTGTGCCAAATCCTTTTACCAGAAAGGCGTCAAGGTCTGCTTCTGTGCCGGGGTGTTTAGACTGGACGGTTTTTGGAATTGCCTCAACCATACCCATTACGTGCTTGTAAACCGCCGGACTGATGATAATATCGCCCCCGTTCGCGCCATTGCAATAGCGCGAAGTCCGGTTGACTGTATCACCAATAACGGTGTACTCCATCTGCTCGTCTGAACCGATAAATCCTTGCAGCACCGCCCCTGTATGGATGCCAATGCCTACCTTAAACACAGGGCGACCATTCCGCTGCCACTCTCTGCCGAGTTTTTTAATAGCCCGCTGCATTTCGATAGCGGCTCTCACGGCATTGCCCCACTGCTTGCCTTCCAGATCGGGATCGGGGCTGCCAAACACGGCTAAAATGGCGTCCCCAATATATTTATCTACCGTGCCATTGTATTTAAAGATAATGGGAATACACACGCTGAATAACTGGTTGAGCATTTCCATCACATCGCCCGGCTCCATTTGGGCGCTTAAAGCCGTAAAACCCCGCACGTCAGAGTTGAGGATAGTTACCGGCTCAACCCGCTCGCCGCCCAGCCCCAAATGTCCGCTTTCCTGAAGCAGATCTTCCAGATGATCAACCACCTGCGGCGAAAATTGACGCAGTAAATTTGAACGCACTACTTCCTGGTGTCTCAAATCTTCCTGCAAAGCGTGGTTTTTAACAAAAATTGCGGCCTGAGTGGACATGGCCATCAACAGCAACAGGTCATCTTTGTTAAAGGCTTCGTTGGTAATGTAATTATCAACGTAGGCAATGCCAATCACTTCATCCTGCCAGATAAGCGGCGCATACATGGCGCATTTGGTGCCATGCCACACAATGCTGTCGGTCAGTTTGCCCATTTCGCCGGGGGCATCGTACCGCCAGGTAAATGCTTCCTGTTTCTCAATGGCCAGCCCGGCCAGATTTAAGCTGACCGACGGTTTTGCCCGTTCCGGCAAATAGGCTTTTAGAATCAATCTGCGCCCATCTTTAAGCAGCAGAGCACCCCGCTGCGCGCCGGGAATGGCCTTGAGCAGGTGGGTCACAACCGTTTTTAGCAGCCGCCCCACGGACGATTTACTGCCCAACGCCACGCCCAAATCATAGAAAGCCGCCAAACGACGTTCTACAATTTCCAGCGAAGCCAGCTCCTCCTCCTCCGGGAGTAAAAGATGGGCGGGAGACCTGACCGCGCTAATACTGCTGGTAAAGCTGCCCTGCTGAAACAAACCATCTTCCTCCGGTAGTTCTACCGGGTCAGATGGAGCCTGTTCTATGCTGGAAACCGTATCCTCACCCGGCACAGTGGTCAGTTGGGCTTTCGATTTCACTATCAACTCAGTCTGCCCTATCCGCAGTCGATCGTGCAGTGTCACCTGGGTCTTGGTGAAAATCTGGTGATCGTTTACCCAGGTTCCTCCCCGGCTGCCAAGGTCTTCAACCCAAAAATAATTACCGCGACGGGTAATTCGAGCGTGCCGTCGAGAGACGGTAATATCCGGAGTCAGGTCAAGGTCAACTGTCTCTTCGCCGGAGTGGCGGCCCACCAAAATGGTGGATTCTTCTATTTCAACCCGTTTTGGCGGTGTTGATAAATAGGAATATTCAATAACAATCATTTGATTTCCATTGGACTATTGTTGTGCCAACCCCGTTTAGATAGATACCAGATTGGTTCAATCTTGAAGGTTGAACCAATCTAAACCATCAATTTAGCCTTGACACGACATTTCTAAACATTGGTCGTTTGTAACTACTCACCCCCCTTAATCCCCCGTTGACGGGGGGAAGTTTAAAAACCTCCCTTGATTTCGGGAAGATGTTTGGAGGGGGGTAGTTACAGTCGTTTTATAAATTTATCCGGCCGGATCGTGTACCATTCGCCCAATCAGGCGCAATGCTTTTTCAAGCTCTGCCTGCCAGATTTCCGGGTTGGGATGCAACGGCAGTATGATTTGCCGGGGAGTCACCCTGGCCCCCACATTAAGCCGCCGTTCAAGCCCGGAGCGATCGACCTGCTCCAGGGTATCGGCCCGGATAATAATCTGGCCAACTTCCGTAACCACCGATTTTACACCGGCCTCTACGCCCAATATCTTTAGTTTAAGTTGATAAAGCAAGTTGGCCACCGGCTCCGGCATTTCGCCAAAGCGATCTTCCAACTCTTTGGCCATTTCATTGATGCCTTCCAGCGTGGTAATTCCGGCCAGCCGCCGGTAGAGGCGAAAACGCAATTTTTCTTCCGGCAGGTAGTCCTCCGGCACATACGCGGGAATTGGCAAATTAAGTTGAATTCCTTCGGACAACGGATTCAGGTAGGCGGTAGCCTCCTGGCCCACCACCGATGGCGGCGCTTCGCCCTTAATCTCTCTAATGGCCTGGGCTAACAGGCGCGTGTACAGATCAAAGCCGACGGCGCCAATCTGGCCGTGCTGTTTGGCTCCCAGCAGTTCGCCCGCGCCTCTAATTTCCAGATCGCGCATGGCAATGCGAAAGCCTGCCCCCAGTTCGCTGGCTTCGGCAATGGCCTCCAGCCGTTTACGGGCATCCGGATTAAGTTCGTAATGTTTGGGAGTAAACAGGTAGGCGTAAGCCTGGACCGCACCACGCCCTACCCGACCTCGCAACTGGTACAGTTGCGACAACCCCAGGCGATCCGCCCGGTCGATGATAATGGTGTTAACGTTGGGCATATCCAACCCGTTTTCCACAATGGTGGTGCTAACCAGCACGTCCGTTTTGCCGGAAATAAAGTTGATCATCACTTTTTCCAGTTGGCGCTCGCTCATTTGACCGTGTCCCACGGCCACCGATGCCTCCGGAACCAGATTGCGAATACGGGCTGCTTTCTGCTCAATGCCCATAACTCTATTATAAATGTAAAACACTTGCCCGCCGCGGTCAAGTTCTCGCAGCGCAACTTGCCGAATGAGGTTTTCGTCGTACTCCGTCACCACGGTTTGTACCGGCAGCCGCTCTTCCGGCGGCGTGTCGATGGTGCTGAGATCGCGTACCCCGCTTAACGACATATGCAGCGTGCGCGGAATGGGCGTGGCGGTCAGGGTCAGCACGTCAATTTCGGTGCGCAGCGCTTTAAGCCGCTCTTTCTGTTTAACCCCAAAGCGCTGCTCTTCATCAATAACCAGCAGGCCCAGTTGTTTAAATTCTACATCTTTTTGAACCAGGCGGTGGGTGCCAATGACAATATCGGTGGTGCCGGCAGCCAGGTTTAGCAGTGTTTTTTCCTGCTGCCCCTTGGTTCGAAACCGGGACAGCATTTCAATTTGCACCGGATAGGCCGCCAGTCGATCCAGAAAAGTTTGCCAGTGCTGTTGGGCCAGCACGGTGGTGGGAGCCAGCACCGCCACCTGTTTGCCATCCATCACGGCTTTAAAGGCGGCGCGCAGGGCGACTTCAGTTTTGCCGTAGCCCACGTCGCCGCAAATAAGCCGGTCCATCGAACGTGATTTTTCCATATCGGCCTTAACTTCGGCAATGGCCCGCAACTGGTCGTCGGTTTCTACAAAGGGGAAGGCGTCTTCCACTTCGGTTTGCCATTCAGTGTCAAGGCCAAAAGCGTGACCGGGCGATACCTCTCGCCTGGCGTAAATTTCCAGCAGTTCTTTGGCAATATCCTCGACGGCCTTTTTGGCCCGCCGTTTGACCGTGTTCCAATCGGCGCTGCCCAAGCGGTTGAGCCGGGGAATCCGCTGGTCATCGGCCCCAATATAGCGGGCCAGCCGGTCGGCCTGATGAATGGGCACGTACAGTTTATCCCGGTTAGAATATTCAACCGCCAGATATTCCCGCTCCACGCCTTCAAAATCCAGCTTGACCAACCCTACGTAGCGGCCAATGCCGTGTTCAATATGGACCACCAGATCGCCGGGATTGACATCGGCAAAGAAGGTTTCGGGGGTAACGCCCTTGCGCGGTTTGGGCCGGCGGGTGGTGGTCGGTTTTTTCCAGCCAAACAGCTCGGAATCGGACATGACGGTGATCAGCGGCGGCCCGCCACTGTACACATCGCGCAGCGGACAAAGCTCCATCAGCCTCCCCTTTCTCAGCGACACCCCCTT
>CAYWSS010000547.1:0-4447 GCA_964460505.1 uncultured Caldilineaceae bacterium
AAGAATTGCGTTACCTGCGAGAATCTTTGGGTATGACTCACGGATACAAGGGAACACGGAATTTAATTATTTTTAGGCAATATCGCAAAAGTCATCAGGTAAATTAAAGTGACCGGCACTTTTAGGGCCACTGAAAGTAGACCTGTATCTATGTTTTAAGTGCCGGACACTTGTAACCTGCCGGGTTTTGCGGAACTGCATTTTTATTTATCCGTGTTTTATTCCATTTGTGAGTCAAAAATTAGGTTGCGGTTTGACCGTGCTATGGGTTTGAGTGTCTGAAATTGTAGATTTCGATTCCCCGTTCGATGATTTCCTTCTGAATAAAATCGTCGTCACTATAATACGAGGAAACCGGGTAAACAAGCGGTTGAATATCCAGTTTGTAAGGCATAGCTCGTACCATTAAATCTGCCATAACATCTATCTCATTTTTTTCATCAATGCCTGATGAGAAAATTGCCAGGTCGATATCGCTGTTTTTTTGAGATGTACCGTGAGCTACGGAATCAAAAACGATTACTCGTTCAAGTCGATAGTACTGAATCAAACTCTTTATATAGCTATCGAGAGACTGTTTTATTACATCTGGAATTTCAACCATTGGAAAATACCCTGTGTTTTTGTCAGCGAGTAACGTTCACCCCCCTCCAACTCCCCCCGCCCACGGGGGGACGCGAAGCGGGGGGGTGGGGAGTGAATGGTTACGTCAGCGATTTATGACCCCGTGTACAAATACATCAGCGGTGATCCGGCATTAAAATGGAGCAGTTGTTTCAACTCAGCAATCGGGCTGGGCTGATTGAAGCCGGCTCCCAGTACCTCAAAAAAGGTGGGCGGCCGATTGTATTCAATAACGCGCGGTTCGCCATCGATGCCGCCCAATTCTGCTGCGCGGTCAATGACATCCGGCAGATACCCCAACCGGTCTACCAGCCCCATTTCCTGAGCCTGCAATCCGCTGCATATGCGGCCGTCAGCAATTTCTCGCACTTGCTCCGCCGGCATTGAGCGCCCGTCTGCCACAATGCCCACAAATGCGTCGTAAGCCTCATTGATGAGCGCTTGCCACAAGGCGCGGTCTTTCTCAGAAAACTCACGGAAGGGGTTGCCGGTATCCTTAAATTCACCGCTTTTTACGGTGATGGCCGTAATCCCAAATTCTTCGGCAAATCCCTCAACATTGATAAATTGACTGATTACGCCAATCGAGCAGGTTAGCGTGTGCGGGCTGGCCCAGATTTCCTGAGTTGGCGCGGCCACAAAATATCCCCCGGATGCGGCCAGACTGCCCATCGCTGTAATGACAGGTTTGTTCATTTCTTTGATTTGCAAATGGATTTCATCAGACGCAAAGACGCTGCCACCGGGGCTGTCAACAAACAACACCACTGCTTTCACGGCGTCGTTTTCGTTGGCTCGTTTGAGGCGTTCAATAATGGTTTGACTGTAGGCTCCCGTATTTGAGCCGCCACCAAACGGGCTGGGCGGTGGCGCTTTGCCGGGTAAAATTATGCCTTCAACGCGTACAATAGCCACGGCATCGCCAAATGTTAATTTACTGCTGCCACCGCCAAAACTGGTGGCCACAAACAATCCCAGGCCCATAAACAACCCGCAGATCAAAAGAAATAAAACGGTCAGGCCGATGATCCAATACCAGGTTTTTCGCTGCATTAATCTAAACTCCTTGCATAAAATATTCGTAGTCAGGTACGCAGCACAGCGGACCTTCGGCCGTCTAATGCCACTCCGCTATCGCTGCAAGGCTGACTACGAGCGGGTAATAGTTCCATGACTTTTGCAGTATTGCCATTTTGGAATTATACCATAACTTTGGATACATTCTTAAAATCATTATAATTCTATCCAATCTGCAATGAAAGGACCCTCGTGCCAAACAAACAACGCCAGCGCACCCCCGAAGAAATCCAACAGGATTTGCATCGTGAACTTGGTCAGGTTCTCAACAATGAGCCAACCAAACCAGAGTCTACAAGGATCGATTTTAAACGCTACCGCAAGGTTAGGTGGTTTTTTGCCAAGGTGTTTCTGCACGTTATCTGGTGGGATATTATTCTCAATCGACCCATTCTGCGCTGGTTTAGAACACCATCCACCCCGCGCTGGAAGAACATTGCCCGCAACTATCGGGCGCTGGCGGTAGAAATGGGCGGGGTACTGATAAAGCTGGGCCAATTTTTAAGTATTCGGGTAGATATCCTGCCGCCGGAAGTTACCGGCGAATTGGCCGGCCTGCAGGATGAAATTCCTGCCGAATCTCTGGAATTGGTAACAGCTCAAATAGAGGAAGATTTTGGCTGCCCGATAACTGAAATCTTCGATGAGTTTTTGACGGTTCCATTGGGGGCGGCTTCGCTGGCACAGGCCCACAAAGCGTGGCTGGTTACCGGCCAGGAAGTGGTGGTAAAGGTACTGCGACCCGGCATCGACGTGCTGGTAGAAACAGACCTGGCCGCCATAGCCCTGGCCATTCGCTGGCTAAAATATTACCCTCGAGTCAGCAAACGGGTTGATCTGGATTGGCTGGCGCGGGAGTTTACAGATATTACTCGTAAAGAGCTGGATTTTAAGGCGGAGGGCAAAAACGCAGAGCGCTTTGCCAAAGATTTTGCCGATGACCCGGATGTTCACGTTCCAAAAGTTTATTGGGATTTCTGCGCAGCACGCACCCTGACTATGGAAAATGTAGGCTACATCAAAATCAGCGATTTGCCGGCCGTTGAAGCTGCCGGAATAGACCGCGCCCAGGTAGCCACCAAATTTTACAATATTTATATGGAGCAGATCTTTGTAACCAATTTTGTCCACGCCGATCCGCACCCCGGTAATGTATTTGTGCGTCCGTTACGCCATCCCGACGAACCGGAAAATATCCAATTCTCGCCGGGCGCACCCGTGCCGTACCAGGCCGATCGCCCGTTTCAAATTGTATTTGTGGATTTTGGCATGGTGGCGGTCATTCCTGAAAGGCTGCGTTCTGCCCTGCGCGACTACGCCATTGGCGTGGGTACCCGGAATGCTGTCAAAGTGGTGCAATCTTACGCCGAGGCCGGCATTCTGCTGCCGGGCGCAGATCTGCAACGGTTGGAAGAAGCCACCGCCGATATGTTTGGCCGCCTGTGGGGGGTGCGCATGGGCCAGGTGCGCGATTTGGCCGAAAGCGAATACCGCTATTTTGTAAAAGAGTACCGGGATATTGTGTACGAGGCTCCGTTTCAGTTTCCGGTGGATATGCTTTTTGTTATGCGGGCCATAGGAATTCTTTCCGGAATGGCCACCAACCTTGACCCCAACTTTGACCCCTGGGCTGAGTCAATCCCCTTTGCCGAGCGGTTAGCCAAAGAAGAAATACAAAACAACTGGCAGGGATGGCTGCAAGAAGGGTTGGACCTGGCTCAACTTGCGCTAAAATTGCCCGGTCAACTGGACAAGGTGCTGGCCGATGCCGGCCGCGGAAAATTTAATTTGCAAACCTCACTGGCTCCCGATGCCCGTAAAACCATCCAACGGCTGGAGCGTTCAGTCGATCGGTTAACCTGGGTGGTGGCAACAATGGGACTGCTGATTGTAGGCGGCAATCTCTACGCCGCAGACAATCTCTGGGGGGTGTGGATGATGGCCTCTGCCGCAGTTGTATTTGTCTGGGGAATATTTGGAAAAAACTGAAGCAATTTACAATTGCCAATTTACGATTAAGACTTTGCATAAAAACCAATTGTAAATCAAAAATCGTAAATGTCCCTATGCTGGAATACCGTACGTCCGAACCGGGCCTCGTTTACCTTTAACCAAAACCTCTCCAAAATCGACCAACTGGAAAATGCGCCGGCTTCTTTCCCCATCGCTCATCTTGTCAAATTGCTGCAACCCGACAATTGGGATTTGCTCTCTGATCTTCTTTTCCGGCACATTGTAAACATCGCAGCTTAAAATAATGCTGTATTGGGGCGCACTGCGGGTAAGGCCCTGCAATCGGGCGGCCAGGTTGATGGCATCGCCAATGACGGTGTATTCAAATTGCGCTTCGGAGCCAATAGGCCCGGCCACTACAGGACCAAAACTGATGCCTGTTCCGGCTTCAATAATCGGCAAGCCGGAAATTTTCCATCGATGCCGAAGTTCGTAAATTGCATCTTGCAAAGCCAGCGCCGTTAGAAGTGCAGACGTGGCAGATTGAGCGGGCGTTTCCGGCTGAGGGGAGGGCATTATAATAACCCCCAACCGCCGGTTAGAGCCAAAGGCCCCCTGTGGGCAAACCGGCTTGGAGCGAAAGAATTTGGATCTACTGAGTATCATCTCAATAAATCGCAACGGAGTTGGTTGAGCTTGTCGAAACCAATGGCCTTCGACAGGCTCAGGCCGCGTTTCCCCAAGTTATTGGTACAGGTTCAGTAAACCCGCGGTGCTGTGGCCGGTCTCCGAC
>CAYWSS010000548.1:0-4442 GCA_964460505.1 uncultured Caldilineaceae bacterium
AAACATGCGGGAATGACATCTCAAAAGTTCCGTTCTCATTCTGTTTTCAGTATAATCTGGGTTTTTCGCAAAGTTTAAGCCGATATTTTTAAGCGCGTCATTCGCGATTGTTTTTTAGCGCCTGCGGTTGGCATTTGCCTTATTGCCCAGGTCGAAATTTTGAGGTGTGTTCGGGCTGGTTATTGATTTTTCACGCGCAGGCTACGCAGCCGGTTAAGCGCGGCGGCCAGTTCGTAGGGACGAAAAGCGACAAAATCACCGGTTGGGTGGCGAGCCAGGGCATCCAGCCCGGTTTGGTCGAGGGTGTTTATCACCGCCGTGATGACTTCTGCAACCGGGCGGCGCTCGTTCATAAACTGTTCCCTGGCTAAATTAAGCGCTTGCCCGATGGCGCGTAATTGCCCTTCGTCCACCAATTGGGCCACGCTGCTCACCTCAATTTCTTCCGTGCCAAATGTCACTGCCCGGAGCGCCCTGGCTTTGATGCTGACTTCCCGCTTGCCCTTGCGCGGATTCAAGCTGCGCGCCACAGGAATTCGCGGCGCGGCAACAGGCCACTGCCCGGTGGCCTCCACCTGACGGCCGGTGGGGTGTTGGGCTGCAATTGTTTTAGCTTCGGTAGTTACATTGAGCGGCGTGTAGCTTTCCATCCGAACAATGGTGTCGGCCACATCAAAATAATCACCGCTGCCGCCCAGCACCAAAATACTGCTGACCCCGAGCTCGTCTGCCAGTGGCCGCACCCGGTCGATAAAGGGGGTGATTGGCTCGCTCGATTTTTTAACCAGGGCTTGCATGCGGGCATCTCGAATCATCAAATTGGTGGCGCAGGTGTCTTCATCCAGCAGCAGGATTTTTGCGCCGATTTCCAGGGCTTCGACGATGTTGGCGGCCTGGCTGGTGCTGCCGCTGGCGTTATCGGTGCAAAAGGCGGCAGCGTTGCTCTGGTTGGGCAGGTTGTTGATAAAAGGCCGAATGTCCACCCCTTCTACCCGGCGGCCATCCTCCGCCCGGATTTTTACGGCGGTGGGGCCGGTAACAACCAGCTCCCGCCCATCGCCGGGGATATGGTTGTAGACGCCTCGCTCCAGAGCCGACAGCAGCGTGCTCTTGCCGTGATAACCGCCGCCCACAATCAACGTTACCCCGGTGGGAATACCCATCCCGTTTATTTTGCCCGCGTGCGGCACCTCAATCTCCACGCGCAGGTTTTTGGGTGTTCGGAAAGGAACCACGCTTTTGTCGTGCAGGGGGCGGTCATCAACGCCGGAATGACGGGGCAGAATACTACCCTCGGCCACAAAGGCTGCCAGCCCCAGCGCAGGGAGCATCAAGCGCAGGGTGTCGGCATCTTCGGCGGCATCAAGATGCGCGGTTAGCCGGGCCGGGTCAAGCCGGCGGTGGTGGAGGGCTGTTTGCACAATTTTCGGGACATCATTGCACAGCATCGCAGCAGCCTGTCGACCCAGTACCCGCCGCCCGCGGGCGGGCAAGCCCCCCACAAACCGGGCCTCCACAAATTCATCGGTGACGATGATAGATGAACGCGCCAAAATTTCCTGCCGGGGCAAATCCATCGCAATCAGCCCGCTTTTGCCGGAGCCGCGACTGCGGTCGCTGGTGTTGGCGCAGGTTTGGGAAAAGGCGCGGGCCAAAAAATCCCGCAGCGCGATGAGCCTGCTGCGGTTGTTTCGGCTGCTTGCCGGAAAACCGGCTACGGGCATTGGCACGCGCACGCGCAGCCGGGACGGCGCAGCAAAGGGGTCGCCCTGCACGTGGTCGATAAAAAGGGTGAATTGGCCAAAGGTGTAACTGCCACGAATATCTTTGTAAGCGGGGTAGCCCCGCCCATCAATACGGGAGAGCATTTGTCGTAAATCGCCGTTTGTTTTAATCATCAGGCCGGTCTCTTTCTGTTGAATTCTGCGACCCAATTTTAGCATAAATGGTGCCGGCCACCAACCTGGAAGCCGATTGCTTGCCCTGCACCCCTGCATCCTGCAACTTGTCACTTGCACCCTGCGCCCTGCCAGACGCCCGTTCACCTTGTTTTAAGCTAACGCCTGTAAGATTGGGTTAAAGAGACGGCAAGAAAATAACATAATTGATAGGGACAGGCGCATGAAAAGAATTGTAAAATTGGCAGGTATCGCGTTCGGATTGTTCATTTTAACCAGTGGAGCCTTGGGCGTGGGCATATTTGTTGGCCAGTCTGATCTGTTTAGCCCGCCCATTGTCCGGGCTGAGGACAGACCCGCCGAATTTGAAGTGTTTTGGGAAGTGTGGCAACTGGCCGAGGATAACTTCATTGACCGGGAAGCGTTGGATGTGCAAGCGTTAACCTACGGCGCTATTCGGGGTTTTATTCAAGCCCTGGGTGATGAAGGGCACACCCGCTTTATGACTCCGGAGGAAGTGGCGCATCAGCGTGAAAATGTCTCCGGCACCTTTTTTGGCATTGGGGCCCGGGTAGGCCTGGAAGAAGGTTTACCCGTGATTGTGGCCCCGTTTGATGGCTCTCCGGCCAAGGCAGCCGGGGTTAAAGCGGGTGACATCATTATGGAAGTGGACGGCGAAGACGTATCCGGATTATCGCTGACAGAGACTGTGGATCGCATTAGAGGTGAAAAGGGCACCGAGGTGATTTTGACTGTGTTCCGCCCCGATGATGCGATGAGCCTGGAAATTTCTATTGTTCGTGACGAGATAAAAATTCCGGCAGCAAGCTGGTCGATGGTTCCCGGCACGGATGTGGCCTTGATTCGGTTTAGCCAATTTAACGGCAATCTTGATGATAATCTGGTGGATTTAATGGATGATATCAAAGCCGAGGGGGCCTCGGCGCTGGTCGTGGATTTGCGAAACAATCCCGGCGGATTGCTGGAACAAGCGGTCCGCGTAACCAGCGAATTTTTGAGTGAAGGCAATGTGCTGCTTCAGGAAGATTCTGAAGGCAATCGAAAGAATTTTGCAGTCAAACCCGGCGGCGTGGCCCCCAAAATTCCCCTGATGGTGCTGGTCAATCGCGGCTCGGCCAGCTCTGCGGAGATTTTTGCCGGGGCTATCCAGGACCACAACCGGGGCCTGGTGATTGGTGAAACTACCTTTGGCACGGGCACGGTGCTGCGCCCCTTCGACTTGAGTGATGGCTCGGCGTTGCTGTTAGGTACCAGCCAATGGCTTACCCCCCAGGGTCGATTAATTCGCAAGCAAGGGATTGAGCCTGATGTGGTGCTGGAACTGCCGGTCGGCACAGATTTAGTTTCGCCGGGAGACCTGGAAGAGATGACTAAATCTGAACTGCTGCAAAGCGAAGACTCCCAGCTCTTAAAGGCGCTTGAATTGCTCAATGTACTGCCGGCTTCTTTTGTGGTTGAAACTGGCCGGGGACCGGAGACGGAGACGGTTAAATAATTTTGTGGCCGGTAAAACAAAAAGGCGAGGGCCGGAGAATTATCCTCCGGCCTTCGCCTTTTTTGCTAATTTAATTTCGGAATTGTTCCAAAATTTGGGACGCCCCTATTTAATAATGTCCATTGTTTAGACAGGGTCAACGACGACCTCAACATTGTCAGTGGGATTGCCATTGGTAATGACGGGATAGCTCTGGGTATTGATAAACAGCAGGTTGCCGGCGCCGTCTTCAATACGTACACTCAGGGCGTAGGTGTAATTATCCTGAATGACGCCGGGGTCGTAGGTTACTTCAAATAGAATTGGCACCTGCATACTGTTGGTGGGAATAACCTGCTCGCCGATAACAGTGGCCGGGGCATCTGCCGGCGATACATCTTGCAGTTGCACGGTTACTACCGCATTGTCGGGCAGCGCAACTTTTTGACGGTAGGTTACGGTGCCGGTAATTTTTGCTTCTTCGGGAGCGGCCGGCATTTTAGATTCAACCAGTTCAAATGTAGCCACCCGCGAACCTTCGGCGGTGCGCATATCCATGCGGTTCAGTTTGATGCTGTAGGTGGCAGCGGTTTGCAGCGCGGCCAGATATTGTTGCTCCTGCTCCATCACGCCTTCCGGTTCGGCGCACATCATCATAGTTGCCGCCGCCGGGCCAATGGCGATATTGTTCTCGTCATCAATCTTGTAGGTGGAGTTGTAATTGTTGCAGCCGGCAAACCCGGTCAGGCTGCCGTCTTCACCAAAGTTAGCGGTCAATTCCATGCCGATAATTACGCTGACCACAGCCTGCTTTCCGTTGTTGTACGATAACACGCGCCAGCTTGAGCCGGACAGCGACACGGGTTTTAGGGCGCTGAAGGCGGCCACGACGTTACCATCGGTATCCTTCAGCAGCAGTTTATCGCCCTGAATTTTGAAAGTGGCGGGCGATCCCAGCGCGGCCATATAGGCGGGTGACTGCTGCCTAATCCGGGCCGGGCACGCCATCATGGTGCTGACTGCGTGGGGGATGGGGACTGCGACGGGGC
>CAYWSS010000549.1:0-4433 GCA_964460505.1 uncultured Caldilineaceae bacterium
CGTCACCATTTCAACCGTCGACATTTGCGACTCAGTGTAAGTTTAACATTCGTTGACGGGATTGGCATAATTACCGGTTTTACTGAACCTGTACGTTTGACCTACAAATTGAAGCTGCTGATTCCGGAAAAATCAGGGTGAATCTTCACCACGGAGTATTTTGCGTACTTTGCGAGCCATGGTTGCCGGCGCAAAAGGTTTTTGAATAAAGGCCATATTTTTATGCGATATCCCGTGCTGAATGATAATATCGTCAATATACCCGGACATGTAGAGTACCTTTATCCGGGGGCGGGTCTCTTGTAATTTCTCTACCAATTCTCGTCCCCCCAAACCACCGGGCATCACCACATCTGTTATAATCAGGTCTATTTTATGTTGATAGTGTTGGCTAATGCTCAACGCTTCGTGCCCGTGGCTGGCTTCTAATACCGTGTAACCCTTTTTCTGCAAAAGGCGCAACGTCAGCGCCCGCACCTGCGGTTCATCTTCTACCAGCATAATGGTTTCGGTGCCCCTGTCCGCATCGGTTAACCCTCGTTTTTTCATTTGACCCGGGGGCATCTCTTCCGCCGGCAGTCGGGGTAAATAAATTCTAAAAGTGGTACCCTGCTCCGGTGCGCTTTCTACCCAAATATCCCCGCCGCCCTGAGTAATAATGGCGTACACCGTAGACAGCCCCAACCCGGTTCCCTTTCCCTGCCCCTTGGTGGTAAAAAATGGTTCAAATATATGTGATAACGTTTCTTCATCTATTCCTGTCCCGGTATCGCTGACGGACAGACGCACATACGGTCCCGGAAGCACCGCTGCAAGCTGAGAAACATACAGATGGCTCAGTTCTACATTCGCCGTTTCTATGGTCAATTGACCGCCGCGAGGCATGGCGTCTCTCGCGTTTACCACCAGATTCATGATAATCTGCTCCATCTGGCCGGGGTCCGCGTTCACTTTCCCCAGCGTTGAGGCCGGCGGGATAACCAGATTAATATGTTCACCAATTAACCGCCGCAGCATTTTCTCCATCTCAGATACAATGTCATTGAGATTGATGGGCTGTACTTTAACAATCTCTTTTCGACTAAAAACCAGGAGCTGGCGCGTTAGGGCCGTGGCCCGATCGCAGGCTTTATCAATTTGAATTATATCTTTGCACAGGGGGTCTGCTTCATTAAGGCCATCCAGCAGGAACTCGGTGTATCCTTTGATCACTGTCAGCAGGTTGTTAAAATCGTGGGCTACGCCGCCGGCCAGGCGACCGATGGCATCCATTTTTTGAGATTGATGAAGCTGGGCCTCCAGTTGTTTCCATTTGGTCACATCCCGAACAATGGCCACAAAATGTGTTATCTTACCGGCGCTGTCGGATACCGGAGAAATGTGCCAGGATACCCGATATTCTGATTCATTTTTACGGTAATTGGTGCCTTCTCCAATAAATGATTGCCCTGAAGCCAAAGTACTTTTCATCTCTTGGCGAATTAAGCTGCTTGTTTTTTTTCCTTGAAAAATACGCGGAGATTGACCGATTAGTTCGGTTTTGCTGTAGCCTGACATCTGACAAATTCCGTCATTGGCAAACACAATCAGTGGCCCCGGCAATTCCAGCCGGGCGTCGGTGATGAGCACACCTTCTTCGGTGCTTCTAATGGCCGTGGCCAGCAGGCGCAATCGCTCTTCTGCATGCCGGCGGGCGGTAATGTCTTCCAGGGTGCCGTCCAAAAAATCAATATTACCCTGCTCATCAAGAATGGCCCGCCCGGTATCCCGCACCCAAATGTTGCGCCCATCCCTGGTTTTTAATTGCATCTCGTTTTGCATGATTTGGCCGCTGGCCTGCCATTCAGCCAACTGATCTTCTCTGACCCGCGATTCAACAAAAAGTTGCCCTACTGAAATTTCTTCCAGCTCCGTTACGTTTTTGTACCCCAGCATCGTGGCCAGAGTGGGATTGGCATAAAGAATCTTTCCGCCGGGCGTAGTGCGGTAGACGCCAATAGGCAATTGATCGGTTAAAGTGCGGTATTTCTCCTCGCTGGACCGCAAGGCTTCCTCTACCAGTTTGCGTTCGGTTATGTCTTCGTGGGCAATAATTACCCAGCTTGCCCCCCCATTGGTAAAGCGGGTAACCTTCATTCCGGTCCATTTTTTCTCCGTTGGGGCGGGACACGGATATTCCAGATAGAAATAATCGTGGTCTCCCGACATAACTTGCCGAATTCCGGCGGCTACCAGTTTTGCCTCTTTGGAATATAACCCGGTGGCAGAGTCACAAATATCAATATAATCCTGGCCCACACCGTAATTTTGCCCCGCATAGTCATTGGCATCGGCATATCGACGCCAGGCATCATTTACCACGGTTATGTGACCGGCATCATCCAAAATGGCCATGTGGGCCGACATAGCATTGAGAATGGCTTGCAAAAATTGTTGAGAGTGGCGCAATTCTGCTTCAGATTTTTTTTGGCTGGTAATATCCGCAATTACCCCAAAGATAGTTTTGGATGGTTCATTGCTAATGACCCTGGCGCTGTCGCGCACCCAGATAACTTCTCCATTGGGTTGCACCAACCGGTACTCCATCCGGCTGTCTTTACCGGCGGCCAATTGGGCTGCTTGTTTTGCCGCCGCCTCACGATCCTCGGGGTGGATAAATTCTGACGACCACAACGCCCAATCCTCCATAAAATATTCGGGAGAACTGCCGGTTAATTCTTCCACCTGCGGAGAAATATAAACATTTTTTAGCACCCCCGCTTCATCTGTTTTGGTCACGTAAATATGATCACTTATGGATAAAACAAATTGGCGGAAACGTTCTTCCGCTTCCCGGCGTTCGGTAATGTTGATGCCGGTGAAAATAATAAACTCTACCTGATCATCACTGTCTACCAGCACAGATGCGGCGCAAATCAACTGTCGAATATCCCTGTCCCTGGTTTGAATGATCGATTCGTATTTAACCGGAGAATAATTTTCTCTTAATTCCTCAAGGTAGGCCTTGCCTGCTGCGGCATCGTCCGGCCTCAGAAAAACATCCCAATAAAACAGACTCTTGACGTCATCAAACCGGTAACCGGTTATCTGCTCCGCCGCTTGATTCATACGAATAATCCGCCCCGCCCGATTGAGCAAGATTACTATTGCGTCTGTTGTATCCAGCAAGGTTGAAATAAAGTTGCGCTCTTTTTTTAGCGCCCTGACTCGTTCTCCAATTTCGTGGCGGGCGTAAAAATAAAGATGTGCATTTTTTAGAGCTACGGCGGCTTGCCTGGCAAAAGCGTGCAAACGGTCGGCTTCTGTTTGGCCAAAGGTGTTTGGGGTACTGCTGTTAATATTTAAGAATCCAATCAGCTCCTCCCGCTCAAATAAAGGAACCCCCACATACGATTTTATCCAGGCCGTTCCCGGCAGTTGCACCCATTCCGGATACTGCTCTACTTCGGGGATAACCAGGGCGCGTTTTGTCTCTTGCATGGTGCGCAGGGTGTACGTGGCCGCAATATCAAACGTGCTGCCGGCCATAACCGTATCCGGCTCAAACCGGCGATACCCCTGCCAGCGGGCAACCGTGGCCAGGCCATTGTCCACCAGCATAATCGAGGCCGCATTGTGGGGCACAATCTGCCCAACCTGCTCCAGAATGGCATCAAAAACTTTGTCGGTCCAGACGGTTTGATGAAACGAAAGCCCGGCTCGATAGAACAATTCGGTCTGCCGCCACCGCTCCCGTTCAGACTCCAGAGCAGAAACATGCTGCTCCATATTTGACATGCGCCGGCGCATGCCCTCTAATTCATTGATCAGTTGCGCTTTGGTTTTTTTCTGATCGATCATTACGGCCTCCCAATCGGTGGTAAGCTGGTTTTCTGGTCGAAATGGCGCAGAATAGCAAAATAATGACGCAAAGTAGGGTAATTAATTTAATGATAACATCCCACCCTTAAAAGGTAAACCATACTAAAGGCACAAACAGTATTCTTGCCTTAACAGTATTAATTTCAAAAAATCAGCAGGTTTAGCCAAGGCTGAATCTTTCAAAGTTAACCGTTGGTTGATGCGGTGGTTTACAGCCAGATAATAGCCGCAAAAAAATAAGCGTGTTTTGGGGGAGGGAAGATTACAATAAACCTCGGGTGCCGCCGGACGGCTTTTTTCCCTCATTAGCCGGAGCCGGGCAACTCAACGCCCGGTGGATATTACCGTCCCGGACAAACTAACAGTTTGCCCTACAAATTCTATTGCGCAGGAATGCAACAGTCCCGACCGGGACGACAACGGGGAATAAAAATCAGAGATCAGGATCAGGAGTTACTCGAAGCGGTTAGCTTTTTCCTGACTTCCAATTCCCAACCCCGGCGAAGTCGGTCTGTGACCTATACTGAGATTAGTTTGAAACCGGAACTTTTAAGAAAGGTACTGTGTCATGC
>CAYWSS010000550.1:0-4416 GCA_964460505.1 uncultured Caldilineaceae bacterium
TTAAATTATTTAAAGCCCGGGCACAACGCATTAAACCCGGCAGAGATGAAAAAATCCTCCCCGCCTGGAACGGGATGATGCTGGCAACCCAGGCCGAGGCTGCCCGCGTTTTGAACCGAGCCGATTACCGTGAGGTTGCTGTTGGCAACGCGGAATTTATTTTATCAACCATGTTGGAAAATGGGCGACTATCCCGAACCTGGAAAGCGAAGCCAGGCCAGGCCAAATTGATGGGCTACCTTGAAGATTACGCCTTTTATGCCGACGGGTTGCTGGCTCTGTACCAAACCACCTTCAATCCTCGCTGGTTTCAGCAAGCCCGATTACTGATGGATGTTGTTCTCAAACATTTTGCAGATGATAATAACGGTGGCTTCTTTGATACCGCCGATGACCACGAGCATTTAGTTGTCCGGCCAAAAGGCTTGCAGGATAGCGCCACGCCGTGTGGAAATAGCATTGCCGCCCGGGTATTGCTCACCCTGGCTGACTTTACCGGAGAGGCCCGCTATCGAGAAGCGGGTAGCGCCTCGTTAGCCGCGCTGCAAGAGGCCATGAGCCAATACCCTTCTGCGTTTTCCTACTGGCTGGGAACGGCGGAATACGCGTTAGCTCCCCCCAAAGAAATTGCCATTATTGGCCACATAGAACATTCCAGCACCCGGCAAATGCTTGATACGGTTCAGAAACCTTATGCCCCAAACCAGGTGGTTGCCGCAGCAGAAGAAAACCACACTCAGGGCCATCCCGAACTTTTAGAGGGACGCCCCACTCTGGGCGGACAGGCTACAGCGTATGTGTGTCAAAACTTTACCTGCCAAAAACCGGTGACCACTATCGAAGAATTAATCGCACACAAAGAAAAAGCCCCCAAAATTTTGGGGGCTTTTTCGGAATAAATTAAAGAAATTCGTAATAAAATAAATTAAATAAAAAATAAATCAGAAGATTAGATTTGGCCAACGATGTTACTGAATACGTTACCAACAACCGGACCAAGCAACAGGAGAATGGCAATAACGACAATGGCAACCAGTACCAGGATTAACGCGTACTCTACCAAACCTTGACCTTCTTCGCGCGGAAGAAATAACATTGGGGTGTGCCTCCTTTCTTCAAAGATACCCCGCATAATACGGTAAATCTACCTTATCATAATCTGGAGGCTTTGTCAATCCTTCAACCTTACAAATTCATTCCAAAAAAATTAATACTCTCCGGCCAGTGCTCCTTCAATAATTTTCTCGAAATCCTCGTAAGGATAGGCCCCGGCCAATGGAATGCCGTTAACCAGAAATGCAGGCGTTCCGCGCACCCCCATGACCTGCGCTAAACGAATATCATCATCCAAAGCCATCCGGTCGGGGAAATCGGCCAGGCAACTTTCAAACCGGGTTGTATCCAGCCCCATATCTCCGGCCAATTTTACGAGGTTTTCCTGAGTAAAGCCCATGCCTTGGCTATCGTACAACTTAAGGTGATAGCCCCAAAACTGGTCTTGCAAAGCCGCGCACTCTGCGGCTTCAGCGGCCGTCATGGAATCTGCGCCCAAAATGGGGTAATGCACGTAGGCTACTCTCACTTTGCCGGTTTTTACATAATTTTCGTTAATGAGCGGCAAGGTTTCGCGGGCCCATTTTCCACAGTAACCACAATTAAAATCGCCAAACTCCACAACGGTAACGGGGGCGTTTGAATCTCCGTAAAAGTGGCGGGCATTGGCAATTACGGCCATCATTACTTCTTGATGGGGCTCGGGTTCGTTTATTTCACCCGAACTTTCTACAGCGGCTAACGGTGCCGGCGCTGCTTTGGTTGTTTCTTCGGGCACCACCAGCGGGCGTAGATAAAATCCGGCTAAACCACCCAATAACGCTCCAATGACCAGAAAAACCCACGGGCCTGAAAATGAACTTCCTGATTCTTTTTCGGTAATCTTTTTGCCAACCGGCGCCCCATCACTGTCAAGCTCAATGCCCGATTCACCCGGTTCGACCGCTAACTCCTCATTTTCGGGAAGATCGAGCCGATCATTGTTCAAATCTTTTTCATCCATATTTTCCACTTTACCTCAGTATTTTACAATGCAAGACATCGTTTTTACAGCAAAGAAAACGGGGGAGCAAGTTGGGGGGAGAGCCCCCCCGGCCTATGGCGTTTCCTTTGCAGTTTTTTCAAACCATAACTCTCTTACATTAAGTAAGAATGAATAAAAATGTGCCGGTTCGCCACTGTTCTTTCTTATCTGATTATTTGGAGGCACAAGTTCAGTAAAACCGGTAATTTGCAGGATAAACTGTTAGTTTGTCTGGTTTGATACTGCCGGAACCGGACAAGTTAACAACTTGCCCGACTTCACTGAATTTGTACATTTAGAGTTAAGCACTTACATCGATTTACGATTTCAGATTGCCGATTTACGATTAAGCCTTGACAAAACCCATTGCAAATTGATCTCTTGCTAATAATTTTACACGTTCAAGATTAACAATATTCTGTCGATAAAGAGATATAAGCAGCTACTTTTTCTTCTGGATTTTGGCCCAGGTGTCCCGCAACGATACGGTACGATTAAAAACCAGATTTCCGTCAGATGAGTCGGGGTCGACCACAAAATAGCCCTGGCGCAATAATTGATAGCGGCTGCCGGACCGGGCATCGGCCAGGCTGGGTTCAACCTGGCAGCCGGTCAATATTTTCAGTGAATTCGGGTTGAGGTTATCGGTAAAATTTTTACCGCCCTCCACATCGTTTGGCATTTCTTTTAAAAACAGGTGGTCATACAGGCGCACCTCGGCATCCAGCGCATGCGCCACCGATACCCAATGCAGCGTTCCTTTGACTCGCCTGCCGTCGGAAGACTTTCCTCCGCGAGACTCCGGATCATAGGTACAGTGTAATTCTACAACCTCACCGTTTTTGTCTTTAATTACGTCGTTACAAGTGATATAATAGGCATGCATCAATCGCACTTCTCGGCCTGGCCCCAACCGGAAAAACTTTTTGGGCGGAGCTTCCATAAAATCGGTCTGTTCAATATATATCTCCCGTGAAAATGGGATTTTTCGAGTACCGGCCTCGGGATTTTCCTGATTGTTTACGGCATCCATCTCTTCTACCGTATCTTCCGGGTAGTTCGTGATTATCACTTTAAGCGGTTTCAGCACGCCCATTACCCGGTGGGAATGTTTGTTTAAATCCTGGCGAAGATGGTGCTCAAGCAGCGCAATATCAACAATACTGTAGTTTTTGGCTACCCCAACACCTTCGGCAAAATTTCTAATAGCCGCCGGGCTGTAACCACGACGCCGCAATCCGGACAGGGTGGGCATCCGGGGATCATCCCAGCCGCTTACATGACCGTCTTCCACCAATTTTAGAAGTTTACGCTTGCTCATTAAGGTATAAGTGAGGTTAAGCCGGGCAAATTCAATTTGCTGCGGCGCGTAAATTCCCAATTCTTTAATAAACCAATCATACAGAGGACGGTGATCTTCAAACTCTAACGAACAAAGTGAATGAGTAATGCCTTCAATTGAATCTGACTGACCGTGAGTCCAGTCGTACATGGGGTAAATGCACCATTTGTTGCCGGTGCGATGGTGTTCGGCGTGCAGAATGCGGTACAGTACCGGGTCGCGCATATTTATATTGCCCGACGTCATATCAATCTTGGCTCTTAAAACATGGGAGCCGTCCGGAAATTCTCCGTTCTTCATCCGTTCAAACAGGTCCAGGTTTTCTTCCACCGCACGATTTCGATAAGGGCTATCTCTTCCCGGTTCGGTAAGCGTACCCCGGTATTCCCTGATTTCATCCGCGCTCAGGCTGTCAACGTAGGCATTGCCGGCCTTGATAAGTTTTATGGCCCAGGTGTAAAGTTGGTCAAAATAGTCAGAGGCGTAATATTCGCGCGTTTTCCAATCGAAACCCAGCCAGCGGATATCTTCCTTTATGGCATCAATATATTCTTGTTCTTCTTTTACCGGGTTGGTGTCGTCAAAGCGCAGGTTGTAGAGACCGTCAAATTCCTCGGCCAGCCCAAAGTTCAGGCAAATGGCTTTGGCGTGGCCAATGTGCAGGTAACCGTTGGGCTCCGGGGGAAAGCGGGTGTGAACGCGCCCCTCAAATTTGCCGCTGACATTATCTTCATCAATAATCCTTTTGATAAAGTTGGTTGGGGCATTTGGGTCGGGTGCGCCGGTATTTTCAACTACGGATTCACTTTTGCTGGAATCAGCCATTCGGTCTTCTCCTCAGTGCCAGTGGCTTTAGATTGGTATAAGTTCAGTAAAACCGGTAATTTGCTGGACAAACTGTTAGTTTGTCCAGCCTGTGGGCTACAAGTACCAGACAAGTTATTAAGGAATGGTGCGTAAATAACTTACCCAATTGGGGCCGGCAACATATGGCGTA
>CAYWSS010000551.1:0-4407 GCA_964460505.1 uncultured Caldilineaceae bacterium
CGAACCTGGATTACCGCCGATGACCCCCGGCTGGCATTTTTGGGCGTGATATTTGTTATAATTGTGGCCGGCGTCATGGTTGGGGCGCTGTTTGGCGGCCTCGGGCCGATTATTTCCATTGGCTTGGTGGGGGCGTTGGTTATTGGCGCGTTGATGTTGCGCAGCACGCAGATGGGCCTATTTGCCCTGATTGCGTTAATTACGCTGCTGCCGTACGGGGCGCTGCCCTTTAAAGTTGGCTTTCGCCCTACTTTCATTGACGTGGCGCTGGGGGCACTGTATGCGGTGTGGGCGCTCCACCTGCTAACCGGCCGCAGAAAAACCTTTACCACCTCGCCGTTGGGGTTGCTGGTCTTTGCCTTTCAGGGCTGGGCCATTTTTATCTTTATCTTCGGCTTGCGGTACGGGGGCTTGAACATCACCATCGCTCGTAATTTTGCCGAAGTGCTGCTGGCGGTCAGCCTGTTCTTTCTGATAATCAATCAGGTGCAAACGTTGAAGCAGTTGGAGCAGGTTTCGCGGATTATCATTGTTGCCGGAGGGGTTGCGGCTGCGCTGGGTATTGTTTTTTACATCATTCCCGGCCACTGGACCGTGCAGATATTGTCGACGTTACGCGTGTTTCAGTATCCCACCGGCGGCATTTTGCGCTATATTGAAGACGACCCGGAACAGCCGATGCGGGCCATTGCCACCTCGGTTGACCCCAATGCGTTGGGCGGGTTGATGGTTTTTCTCTCAATCATCGCCGTGGGGCATCTTTTTGCCGCGCAGCCGGTTATCCGCCGCCGCTACCTGCTGGTTATTTCCGGCCTGATTTTGATTACGCTGTATCTTACTTTTTCCCGGGGATCGCTGTTGGGTGTGGTGGCCGGGCTGGGCGTCATTGCCCTGCTGCGTTACCGCAAAATGGTCTGGGCGATGATTGCCGTGGCCGCGCTCGTAATTATTTTGCCGCAGACCCAACTGTACGTTGAGCGTTTCATCGAAGGCATTCGCGGCGAGGATTTGGCCACCCAAATGCGTTTTGGCGAATACAAAGACGCCTTTAATTTAATCAGCCGCTACCCGTTGACCGGCGTCGGTTTTTTTGGCACACCCGATATCGATGTGTATGTTGGGGTCTCCAGCGTTTATTTGCTGCTGGCGCAGCAGGTTGGTTTAGTGGGAGCCGGTTTGTATATTTTAATGGGGGTATCGTATCTGGTTATCGTGTACGCCACCTTTCGCCGGGTTCCCAAAGGACACCCGCTGGAAGCGCCGCTGCTGGCGTACGGAGCCGCTATTCTGGGGGCAATGGTCGGCGGCGTGTTCGACCACTTCTATTTTAACCTCACCTTTATCCACATTGCGGCCCTCTACTGGTTAACCATGGGCCTGGGGATGGCCGCTGTTTTGCTGTGGCGGGCAGGGGAGCAGCACTGAACTTCGTGTTTTTTCCTCACTTCTCAAAAAACAGATACTGATTGATTGGACGCGCAGCCTTCAAGCGATGGCGGGAATTTTAGCGTTTACCGGTCAGTAACTTGTACAGCGCCCGGTAAACCTCTTTCGCCCCGGACGGCAGTTCTTTGTTAGCGAGCATAATTTCGGCCAGCACCAGTTGGGGATTGGGTAGTTTTTTTGACCAGAGCCAATCGAGGTCAACCCAGAAATGGGGCAGAATTGTAGCGTGATAAATGCCTTTATCATCCAGCGGCGCGGGGTGATAGATGTTGTCTTCTCCCAAAATAAAGAACTCCGCGTGTTCCTGGTGAGGGCGGGGGTCGATGACCCAATATTCACAGACGCGGGCCTGCTCGTATTCGGTAAATTTGTGGACCCGGTCTTCGGTTACGCTGCCCGGAGAAATGATCTCGATGATCAAATCGGGGCTGCCCGCAAATCTTTTGGGCGTAAGATTGGGAAGGTTGTCATTGCTGACAAAAAGAATATCCGGTTCACGAGAGGGGCCGGCGGGCCAGAGTTTTACCTCAAACGGGGCAATTCGAAGTATTCCTGAATCAAAAAACTGAATGAACGAGACGAGTTGAGTACCGTACTCAAAAAAAGGACAAGTTTTTGGTGTTTGTCCGTTGGTGGCATATAGCTAATGACCTCCCCGTTGACCCATTCCACAATTTGGGACTCGCCGGCAAATTCAAGATATTCCTTATAACTCATTTTCAGCCGTTGTGGAGCCAATTCTTTAGATATTGCTGTTGTGCTCATTCTACTGTGCTCCTTTTACAAGAACGCCCGCATTTCCTGATGAAATTATAGCATGCGCCAATCAAATCACAAACGATTTTAACGATGCCGGCGCGATTCACGGGCGGCGGGTTCATCCCCAATGGGTAACTCAACCCAAAAAGTGCTGCCCTGTCCCGGCGAACTTTCCACCCACACTTTGCCGTTGTGAGCCTCAACCACGGCCTTTACCAAAAACAGGCCCAGCCCCGTGCCGGGCGTCTGCCGCGCCAGGCGATTATCCACCCGATGGAAGCGTTCAAAGATGCGTTCCTGGTCGGAAGGGGGGATGCCGATGCCTTCGTCGCTGACATAAATTTGCACGGTGTGGTGCGACCCCAATTTGCCGCCTGCTTTTATGCGGCCGCCATTGGGGCTGTATTTGATGGCATTGCCCAGCAGGTTGGTGAGTACTTCGCGCAGCCGCTCAAAATCGCCCCGGATGGGTGGAAAATTCTCCGGAAACGAAACGCTGAAGCTGTGCTTTTTGGTGGTCAATTGCAATTTTTCTACCGAACCCCGCACCAAATCTTCCAGGCTCAGATAGCTGAGTTTTAATTTTAGGCCGCCGGCCTGCAAACGGCTGGCATCCAGCAGGTTGGTGATGAGCCGGTCCAACCGGTCGGCCTCTTCTTCGATGATTGACAGCCCATCGGCCAGGGTAGCTTTATCCCAGTTGGCGTCCTCCCGGGCCAGCGTGCCGGCGTAACCTTTGATGATACTGACCGGTGTTTTGAGTTCGTGGGAAATGACGGACAGCAGCGTTTGTTTCAACTCCTCCGCCTCGCGCAAGCGGGTCATATCGCGCACATTGGCAATGAATTGGCTGATTTGCCCGCCTTCGCTGGATTGGGGAGAGTAGTTATCGGCCAGGGTAATGGCGATGCCATCGGCCCGGTGATGTTGCCCTTCGGCGTAAAGCCGCCCGTCTTCCGGCGGGTTTACCAGCGGGCAGGTGGTGTGACAGATACTCACCCCCTGCTTGGTTTTTAAATTCAAAATCTCGTAACAGGGGCGGCCAATTGCCGCTTTGGCCGAAACCCCGGTTAAATTTTCCAGGGCCTTGTTCCAGGTTTGGATAATGCGATAGGGGTTGATAATCATCACCCCGTCGCCGCTGTGCTCAATGATGGCGTTCAGGCGTTCGCGTTCGGCGCTGATTTGCTGGTAGAGGCGGGCATTATGCACCGCAATGGCGGCCTGGTTGGCAAAGGCGCTCAACACCTGCCGGTCATTGGCGCTAAAGGCCACGCCCCGGGTCCTGAAAATAAAAATGTACCCAATCGATTCATTGCCAATTTCCAGCGGCAGCGCTACCACCTGACGCATCTGCACTCCGGCGGCCCGCGAAGCCAGGGCCAGCCGCAAAGAAATATCGGGCGATGTTTCTGCCTGATTCTCTTTTTCCAGGTCCCGCCAGAGCGGTTCAAACAGGGGAACCGCCTGCACCGGCAACCCGATGCTGGCCCACGGGATTAATTTGCCGTCTTCCTTGGGTAAGGTAATCAGCCCGGCCTGCCCGGCCACAATCTCAACCGCGCTTTTCAGCGTTAACTCAAGCAGGGATGACAAATCCAGCCGGGCACTCATGGCCCGGCTTATTTCCAGCAAATATTCTCTTTGTCGTAGTCGGAAATCCGGCAGCATGTTAGCTGCCGGAAATTGAGGAGAGGAGCAGGTAAACCAGCCCGCCACCAACGGCAAATACAACGACCGAAAGTGCCAGACCGATGGCTACCAGCGCATAAGTCGGGGGGCCATCTTCAACTGTTATGGCTTCGCCCGGCCCGGTTGATTTTGCGTCGGTAGGCATTCTGGCGGAAACCATCGTCTCATCTGCGGTGCTGCCAAAATCCTCCTTCTCCTTAACAACTGCTTCTGGGCCGGTGGTTCCGAGCGCTTGCACAAATGGGTTGGCCTGGGGTTCAAGGTTGCGCAAACCTTCTTTGGCTACCTGGTTGGTCTTGTTGATTTTGAGGACGTTTTCGTAACAAATACGTTTGTCCTCGCTATCGGTCAAAACTTCGGCCAAGCCCAGCCAGGCATCTTCCGAGCGCGGCGTTTCCTGCAATATGGCCTCAAAAATAAGCCGCGCCCCTTGCAAATTACCCTGTTCTATCGCATTTCTGCCGTCATCAATGGTTGGCATCGCTGCTATCCTCTTTACATAATGAGCTA
>CAYWSS010000552.1:0-4400 GCA_964460505.1 uncultured Caldilineaceae bacterium
AACGGACAAGCGCGGATATTTAAAATCTTTTTTTCCGCGTTCATCCGCGCTTGTCCGTGTCCTGCAAATGAGATAACCTTATTAGGGAACAACTCTAATTTACAAGCTTTCAGGTCATTTACGCCGCAATGTGCGCCAGCGACTCAATATGGGTGTCTCGCAACCGGTCGCGGATAACCTGAGCTGCTTTCTGTATCATCAATGCCCCAAATTGGCAGTCTTTGCCAAATATCCGGCGCAATTCGCGGCAATCAAATTTGATGACCCGGCAGTTGGTCAGGGCTTTGCTGCTGGCGGTAGTTTCGTACGGCTCAATTAAAGCCGACCATGCAAACATATCGCCCGGCCCAATGGTGCTGAGCACCACATCTTTTGTTTCCAGTTGGCCGGTTAACTGCCCGGAAACTTTCTGCTCGGCATCCTGATCCGGCAATTCCATGACAATGCCAACTGCACCTTCCATAACAATATCAAAGCAGCATATTTCTTCGCCTTCATGGAAAAAGTAGTACCCCTCCTCCACCGAAACTTCTTCGGCCACTTTGGCAAGTTCAACAATCTGCTCCATGCTCAACCCTGCAAAAAACGGATAGCGACGAATTAATTCGGGTGATACCATGTTTTTCTCCTAATCCTTTCGTATTACGTATTACGCATTTCGTAATCCACATCGCAGGATTGCAATACGCAATAATCTCCGGCGGTCACATCAACTCGGCCAGTACGTCTGCTGTTACTACAGGAATGGCCTCAGCAACAGCAGCGGTAGGCTCATCAGAAAAATCTATAATATTTTCTACTTCTACACCGTAGATGATAATCTCTTTGGGCAGGGAAAGGCCCATTCGTTTGGCCATATCCAACGCAGTCACCAGCGTGGTATCGTGGGCCGAGGCGCTGTGCCGGGTGGGACTGATATTGCGCAAATCGTCCAGAGTCATCCGGTGAACGGCGCCCGGCGAATTGTGGCCGTTGTACAGCGCGTCAATCAAAATGACCCGATCATAGCCCAGCAGGCGCTCCATCAGGTTCAAGCCGCCAATGCCGGCTTCGCTGATTTCAATGGGCGTATCTGCGGGCAGCGCCGCCCGCACATTTTCGGCCACCTTCACCCCCACGCCGTCATCCGTTAAAATGGGATTTCCCAATCCAAGTACAAGTGTTTTCATCGACAGTTCTCATCCACAAAGGCAGAGAAGAAGTAGAGCGAGCGGCAGAAAGGTTTTTCTTCCCTCTGCTCCCCAGCCCCCTTTCTCCTCTGCACAATTTTAACCTACATACTGACTCACACGCTCAACCTCGTTGCCCTCGACATCCCGAATGGTCACTTCCAGCGGCATCTGCCCCGGCAGCGAGTGGGTAGCGCAAGACATACAGGGGTCGTACGAGCGAAACGCCATCTCAACCCGGTTCAGCAACCCTTCGGTGATGACCGTACCTTTGGTAATCAGTGCCTGTGCCGCTTTCTTGACCGACATGGCCATGGGCGCGTAATTGTTGGTGGTGCCAACAATCAGGTTGACCCTGGTCAGAATGCCATTTTCGTCGGTTTGGTAGTGGTGCGTCAGCGTGCCGCGAGGGGCTTCTACGCAACCAATGCCCTTGTCAGGGGTGTTGGTGACCACCGGCCGGACATTGGGGTCGGTGATTTCGGGGTCGGCCGCCAGCTCCAGCATCCGTTCGGCGGCGTAGAGCAGCTCAACCAGACGCGCCCAGTGGGTGGCCAGCCGATGATGCACCGGCTGGTAGCGCCCCTTCACCTTTTTGCTGCCCAGCGTTTCAAACATTTTGTCGTAAAACTCCCGGGCCTTGGGCGTGGCCATGCCATCGGCGGCGTTCAGGCGAGACAGCGGTGTGCAGCAGTAGACTCCGCTGTCCACGCCATCAACAAACCCTTTCCAGCCGACATTTTTCAGGTAGGGGAATTTGAGATAGGTCCACGGTTCCACCCGCTCGGCCACGTGTTTGGTGTAGTCGCGGGGATGATATTTTACAAATTCTTTGCCTTCGGGGTCCACCACCCGAATTAGACCATCGTAGAAATTAACGTGGTTATTTTCATCCATCATACCCATATAGTAGGTGTGGTCGGTGTAACCTTCTGACAAAATCAAATCAACGTAGCCCTGATTTCCCAACACAATGTCTTCAAACAGTTGCAGGCTAAAGAGCGCAAAATCGACATTTTTACGGGCGATTTCCTCGATTTCCGGCTGCATTTCCTTGGTAACGGCCTGGCTCCAGCCGCCGGGCAAGCCGGCCACCGGATGAACCCCACGCCCACCCAACATTTTAATAACGTGGTGGTTGCGCATGCGGGTATCAATGACCTGCTTCCCGATTTCCACCCCAACTTTGTGAACCACCCCCAGAATATTACGTTCGGCGGGAGGGGCATCCGGGCCAAGCACAAAGTCCGGGCCGCCCAGGGCGTAAAAGTGGGTGGTGTGGTCGGTAACGTAAAAGGCGGAGTAGAACATTTCCCGCACCTTTTTTACCACGGATGCCGGTTTAACGTGGAACAGCGCATCCAGCGCTTTGGTGCCGGCCATGTGGTGCGCTTCGGGGCAAACACCGCAAATGCGGTTGGTAATGCGCGGCATCTCCTCCGCCGGCCGGCCCACACAAAACTGTTCAAAGCCGCGCAGCTCGGGGATAATGAAGTAGGCGTTAGCCACATCTCCCTCTTCATTCAGAAAGATGTCGATTTTGCCGTGGCCTTCCAATCGGGTGATGGGATCGATGGTTACTTTTTTCATTGCGGCACTCCTTTCCTGGCCCCATTTCCGTTGACACGGGCGCGTTTGAGGATAGAATGGGCCATACTGAAGCGGTAGAAGGTGCCGGCCGGGTCGACGATGGTGTCTATAATTTCGTCAAGCCGTTCCTCGAGTTCGGCTTCGTCATCGCCAATTTTGCCGGCATTGATGATTGAGGCGATAGCAGTAAGCATTTTTGCGCCCTGGTCTTCCACGCCTGCTAACGGCCCGTAGCAGCCTCTGCACCCCATTCCGACCGAGGGGCACAAAGCGCCGCAGCCGTTGCGGGTGGCCGGCCCCACACACATGATGCCTTGCTCCAGCAGGCATTTGCCCGCTTCCGGCACCACCTGGTAGGGGCGGTAGAAGCGGTCAATCAGTTTTTCTTCCTTGGCCAGAGCGCACTCTTCACAAACAGCCACATTACCGGCTCCGAGAATGGCCCCCAGCGGCGGCAGTTCCGCCCCCTGGGTCAGCGCGGCGACTACGGCCTCCAGCACCGCCCAGATTTGGGGCGGCTCCGGCGGGCAGCCGGGGATGAAGTAATCCACATCAACCACCTGATCTAACGACTTGACCGTGTTGTAAAACGTGGGGATGGTCAATTGCCCTTCCGGAACCTGGGTAGAGGTTTGCGGCACCACACCATTTGCATTATCTATCGATGGGTTGTCCAGATAGACAGTTTGGTAGATGGCTTCCTTTGAGGTGAAATTGGCCAGGGCCGGAATGCAGCCCTCGTAGGCGCAGGAGCCAAAAGCCACCAGCACTTTGGATTTTTGTCGCAGCAGGTGCGCCATTTCTTCATTTTCGGATGAACGAATTGCCCCGTTAAACAGGCAAACATCAATGTATCCGTCGGGGTAATTGCGCACATCTGCGTATTTAAAGTCGGCGGCTACCGGCCAAAAAGCGATGTCGAAAATTGCATCGACATCCAGAATTTTGTCGCCAATGTTCAGCACCGAAATCTCGCAGCCACCGCAGGCAGCCGCCCAGTACATTCCAAATTTCGGTTTTCCGTTGTCACTCATGCGGGCACCTCCTCTGCAACAGCCGCTTCTACAGCAACCGGCCCGGAGCCGTTGCTGCCGTTTACACCGCCCCAATTGAGCGGTCCCAGCACGCGAATTTCCTCAACCATCTTGTTGATTTCCTGAGCCAGCCGCACACCTTCTGCGGCGCTGGCCCAAATCAGCTTCACCCGCCCCGGCTCAACGCCCATCTGCCCCAACATTCTTTGCAGCAGCTTGTAGCGGCGCAGCGCTTTGAAGTTTTGCTCAAGGTAGTGACACTCGCCGGGGTGACAGCCGGTAACGAGCACTCCGTCTGCGCCGCCGGACAACGCTTTTAACACAAAGGTGGGGTCCAGGCGGCCGGAGCACATCAACCGAATGAGCCGGATATTTGGCGGGTATTTAATACGCGCGGTTCCGGCCAGGTCGGCGGCTCGATAACTGCACCAGTTGCATGTAAAGCCAATGATTACAGGCTCAAATTTTTCAGTCATCATTTTGCTCCTCTGTAAATACCCCTCACCCCCCAGCCCCCTCTCCCAAATTGAGAGAGGGGGAGTCGCGTCAGCGACGGGGGTGAGGGCAATTTTCATTCCTGGTGGTGAACGCAGTTAATGATAACTCC
>CAYWSS010000553.1:0-4372 GCA_964460505.1 uncultured Caldilineaceae bacterium
TTCGTGCAATTCGTGGCAAATTCTTTACTTTGATCCTGTGAAATCCTGTAGAGCCAATTTTTTTCGGCAGGCGGCTAATTCAGATCGGGTGGCCACCAGTTGGTCGTTAAGCGCAAATACCCTGGTTTGCATATCCGCCTGAATTTGCTCAATTTTTGCGCCCACCTGCTCCAGTTGCTGCTTGCGGGCCGCCTTGGCCTGTTCGTACACAAACTCGCGGTCGCCGGCGGCCACATCAATGGCAATACGAGCCGCCTCCAGCCGCTGCACGTATTGCAGCAGCGCCGGGTGCATATTCCATATATCAAGGAACTGCGCCAGTGAAAAATTCTGCGTTTTTAGTTCAGTTCTAAAAAGCAGGGCCAAATCGTGCAGTCCCGGAATAAGCATCAGCTCCAGATGGTAACGGGTTTCTTTTAGAAAATCCTCAACGGCGGTCAGCACACCGTTGTGCGGGGTATTTTCTTCGATGGCGTTATTCAGCGAGGCATTCTTTCCCCCCTGCTGCTGCAACCGGGGAACTCCCGGTCGCATGCCTTTTTTGGTGTGCGGCTGCCGGTGTTTCACCGGAATAGTATCGGGGTTGTAATACAAATCCCGCCGGCCGTAGGGCCAGCCGACATCGTGCAGCATAACAAACGGAAAGGGGCGCGATGTTTCCAGACTCTTTTGCTCCACCTGCTTCAACTCGTTAAAGACGGTGTACCAGTTGTGGTCGCCATCAATCAGCACCACATCATACTCAGGGATAGTGGGCAAAGCCTTCAGGCTGAGAGCCTGATGAAAGATAAAATGGCCGCTGTGCGCGCGCTGCAAAGCCACCGGGTCAAACAAGGGTACGGGGTCAATGGCGTGCAGCACCGCCCCGTTTTGCCTGCAAAATTGCAGCAATTGGTTGGTGCTGCCGCCTGTTTCTGACCCAATTTCCACAATTGTGGCGGGTTGCAACAAAGTCAGAATCGGTTGAATAATCGGTTCAAAATGAAATTGCATGGTTCCCTCCATTAGGTATCCGAGCAGCGGCAATCGCTTGTCGAAAGAACTGCTCCAATTCTTGCGCCGCGTCTCTATCCTCATACAACACGCTGTTGGCGGCCAATATTTTTGTTTTGATTTTATGCCGGTACCGGCGATCTGTGCCCAGTTTTACGGCCATATCCACATATTCCTGCGGGCTGTTTACCACGCAATCCATCACGCCAATTTTGCGGTAACAGCCCAGCGTCATCCGGCCCCGCATAAATTGAGTGGGCAGCGTCACAACCGGCAGGCCAACCGCCAAACATTCAAAGCTGGTGGTCCCGCCGGTGTAGCCAACGGTGTCCAGCGCCACATCCGCCGTGGCAATCAATTGCAGATAATCCTGATAGCTCTGCTCCGGCACAAACTGAATACGCTCCAGCACAGCTGGAATGGTGCGCCGGAATCGTTTGACCAAATCGTCGGTTAATTGCTGAAATTTGTTTTTGAGTACCAGTTTTCCGAGCGGATCGCGGCGCAAAATTTCAGCCAGAATCGGATCAAAATCGGGATGGAATTTTTTTAGATTTTGAGGGCAAATGTAGATGTTTTCAGGGGTTAGGGGTGGGGAGTTAGGGGTGAGGAAAATGCCAGAATCTGATTCCTGATTTTCGTTTTCGTTGCCACCCCGCCGGGAGCTGCCCAACTGCGGTTGCCTGAAATAAACGCCGAGGCTTTGCAGTTGCACCAACCGCTCGGAATAATGGGCAGCGGCTCCCTCTGCTTCAAACAGGCGGCTGGAAATAAAATAGTCCACCTGCGGGATGCCGGTGGTGGTGGGCACTGCCCAGGTGGCGCACTGCACCGGGGCCGGCCTGAAAAATGGCAGCAGGTAATTTTGGGTGTCGGTGCCAATTTCCCAATAATAGAGCAAATCAAGATTTTTTTCTTTGATTTTTTGAATATCAACGGCTAAATCTCCGGTCGTGGGCAAAATATCAACCTGCCCCCGGTTTAAGGCTGCCTGAATTTGATCGAGGCCGGCTGCCGGGCAAATCACGGTAATTTCAAAATCGCTGCGGTTAAAATGCGGGAGCAACCCGGCCATAAATTGCAGAAACCCCCGCTCGTGATTGCGCGTTACCAAAAAGCCAATTCTATGCGGCGCACCGGGTTGAAAAACACGCCTCTGCGGGGCCGGCGGCCCGGAAAAAATGGCCGCAAATTTCTCTTTCAGCGGCCGGTCATTTAAACCGTGATAGGCCAACTCCAGCGGCGGGAATACGTTGCCGGATATTTCCGGCAGTTGCGCTTGCAGATTAATGGCGCCGGGCGGATAGTTTTCCAGCGCCGCTTCAACGTGAGAGCGCCACTGCCGGATCATCCCGGCATCGTCCATAATCGAGGGGCAAAGCGTGTCCGCTTCCAGTTGCCGGAGACGATTGTTTGGCTGCAGCGCCAACACCCGGCGGTAATTTTCCACAGCCGCCTCAAATTTTTCCAATGCGCGTAACGTCACCGCCAAAACGTAGCGCGCCTCCACATCATCAGGTTGGAGCTGGAGATATTTTCGGTAATTCTGCTCGGCCAGTTCGTATTCCCTGCGGCGGAAAAAGATATTTCCCAAGCCGTAGCAGGGTTGGGCGTAATTGGGGCGCAGGGCCAGTGCCTGTTGAAATTGCGCTTCCGCCGCCTCAAGATTATCCTGCTTGACCAAAATCACCCCCAAATTATAGAGACTTTCCGGATGCTCCGGTTGGCGTTTGAGGGTTTGCCGCAGCGCCTCCGCCGCTTCTGCCAATTTGCCCTGCTCCGCCAGGGACAGCCCCAAATGGTGGTACGCTTCCGCATCATCGGGCCGGATATCCAGCAGTTTCCTGAAACAGGCTGCCGCCTCTGTAAACTGCCCCCGGTCTTGCAGCAGCATGCCCAGGTTGGCCAATGATTTCTCATCACCTGGATTCAGTTGCAGCGCCCGCCGAAAACTCGTCTCAGCTTGCGCCGGCTTTTCCCGGTACTGCAACACCAGCCCCAGATTGAAATGGGCCGGCGCATACGTGTTATTGCGCCGGACAGCTTGCCGCAATATTTCTTCGGCCTCAACCAACTCCCCCAGTTGAGCCAGGGTTGTGCCCAGATTATTGTACGCTTCCACATACGTTGGGTCCAACGCCACCGCCCGCCGAAAACTGCCAACTGCTTCCGCCGGTCGCTGTTCTCTTTTTTGGCGCAAACCTTGCCGCCGGAATTCTTCGGCCTCTGCTCTGCGGGCAGGCTGCTTTATCTGCCCCGCTATCGCCCGCCGAAAGAACTGCTCTATTTCCCGCACGGCACTTTTATCCTCAAACAGCAGGTGATTTTGCGCCGCTATCTTCGATTTGATGACCTGCCGGTACGATTCATCCGTGCCCAATTTCAGGGCGATATTTACATACTCTTCAACACTGGAGGCCACACAATCCATCATTTCCATCTTTTGGTAGCAGCCATACGTCATCCGCCCGCGCATAAATTGGCCGGGCAGGGTCACAACCGGGGCGCCCACGGACAGGGCCTCCAGCGAGGTGGCCCCCCCGTTAAAATGAGGTGTATCCAAAATAACGTCGGCCACGCCCAGCAAGCTCAAATAATCGGCGTAATTTTGTCCGGCCAAAAGCTGAATGTGGTCAACCACATCCGGCACAGATGTTTTTAATCGCGCCACCAGTTGGGCGGTAATTTCCGGTTTGTGGCTGCCCACCAGCGCCACAATTCCCAGCGGGTCGCGCCGCAGGATCCGGGCCAGTATCGCATCAAATGAGGGATGCAGCTTCATCAAATTCTGGCAGCACAGGTAGATATGTTTCTGTTCCGGCAAGCCAAAGTGAGAGCGCGATTTTTTTGTTTTGGGCAGCGCCGGCCGCCGGTAGTAAGTGGGCAGCCCCTTTAATTGTACCAGATATTCGGTGTAGTGCGCCTCCGCGTCCGGGTTTTCAAACAGCTTGCTGGAAATGTAATAATCCACGGCCGGCACGCCGGTGGTAGTGGGCGCGCCCCACGACACGCATTGCACCGGCGCTAATCGATAAAACGGCAGCAAATAGTTTAAGGTGTCTGTGCCAACTTCCCAGAAATAAATTAAATCCAGCGCCGCTGCTTTTATTTTTTGCACCGCTCCCCCCAGATTTTCCGGGATGGTCAAAAATTCCACATCATCGCCGTTAATGGCCGGTTTAATCCGGGCCACACTGGGCACCGGGCAAATAATTGTGGCCGCAAATTGAGTTCTGTCCAGGTGATTAATCAACCCCGCCACAAAGTACAGCAATCCCATTTCGTGATTTTTGGTAACCAGAAAACCGATGCGGTACGGCCCCTGCTGCCGCTCTTTGGTCATTGACTCCGAAACATCCGGCACCTGAACCAAGATTTC
>CAYWSS010000554.1:0-4354 GCA_964460505.1 uncultured Caldilineaceae bacterium
ACTACCATACTATCAGGAAGGCTGGTAATGACTCCAGCGCCACGGTTGTCTGATATCAGGCGTTGAACGGCCTCACTTTGAGTAAAATCGGTTCCAATCAGGTTGTCGATGGGATGGTATATCAGCGTCCCGGTACTGTCAACCAGGTAGGCAATCCCTTTTTTTCCCACTTTCAGCTTTTCGATTTCCGGCCCCAGACGTTGGAAACTGGTATAAAACCGTACGGCCAGAACCCCCACAAACTCATCATTGAGGCGATTGATGATGGGCACAGCCATGACAATAACATCTTCATTGGTGCCCGGCTCTTTGATGACATTAGAAAATGTAAATGTGCGAAACGCCTTCGATGTTCGGAAGTAAGACTCTTCTGAAAAATCCTGCCCTATCAAATCGGGGCGAAACGGCTTGGTGACACTGACAAAACCGCCGACGTCCAAAATGATAATGCCGCCATCATGATTGGTCAGGTCGGCCACCAGTTCGCGCCCTCTGGTGAGGGTGGCTTCCTGAACGGTAGGTTCGCCGGATTGCATTTCGGGTTGGTCAACAATCAACAGCAGGCCTTGCAACATGCTGCTCATCTGTTCAGAAAGACGCTCGGCTCCAATAATGGCCAGTTCCTGGTCTCTACTTTCGGCCAGGGTTTGAGACACTTGCCGGTACGCCAAAAATGCAACGCCAACCGTCAACACCGTCATCAGCAGCACCAGCAACACAATCAGCAAAATGGCTTGCGCCCGTAGTTGGGTTATCCAGTTGTAAAACGGTTTAAAGAACCGGTCAAGCCCCAGTTTTTTTAACAGTTCTTTCATTCTTGTGTCAACGTATCTGCGGTAATCTGGTCTGCTTTTTGCTGCGCCAGTTGCAGCGCTTCTAGGGGAGAGGCAATGTTATAAAACGAGGACTTGATGGCATCGGCAAAAGCATCTTCCGCCTCCGGGTAAAGGTCCAGCCTGTAGGGGCGGGCCGCATTGAGCTGGTTAAAGAAGGGAATTAACGACAGGTTTTCTGTAAATTCCGGCGCGGTTTGCAACCAGGCTTTAGCCGGATAACGGCCCAACCGGCGCGCCATGGGAAAGGCGTACCGGTCGCTGGTGGCCCATTTCATAAATTCAAAGGCGGCTTCTTTGTGCCGCGCCCCGCGCGGAATAAATAGCCCGCTGCTGCCCAGTACGGAGGCCGCCTGGTCTTTGGCCGGTGTTCGGGGCAGTTCGGCGACGCCTAGCGGAAAATTGGGGCTGGTGGATTGGATGAGATGAATATCCTGGGATTCCCCAAAATACATTGAAATTTCGCCCCTTAAAAATTGTTTCCGAACATCTTCAAAATCGCGCGGCCGTGTGCTGGGGCGAGGGCCAAGACCCTCTGCAACCATATCCGTAAGAAACGTAAGCGCATCAATATTTGTTTTAGAGTCCAGAGTCAGGGTAAAGCCATCTTTCGGGTTGCCGGTTAAAACATCACCCCCGGCTCCGGTAACCCAGGCATATACATACCACGGGTCTGTGGTAAAGCCCATGCCGTACCGGTTTTCCTGGGGATCAGTGAGCGTTCTGGTGGCCTCTTGCAGGTAGACTAAATCATATTCGGCTTCCGGGTAGGATAAGCCGGCCTGGTCAAAATGTTCCCGATTATAAAACAGAACCAGCGTGTAAACATCCAGCGGAACCCCGTGGTGTTGCCCTTTCCAGATTGTTTCTTCCAGCGCACTTGGCAAAAACTGCAAGGTGATTTCCGGATTGGTTTTTTCCCAATCGGCCCATTTGGTTTGCAGCGATGTGGTTAATCCCTGGCCGGCCATAGCATAAACGTGCCCCTGCACAACATCGGGGGGAATACCGCTTTTTACAGCGGCTTTTATTTCCTGGGGCATACTCTCGCGAACAAACGAGGAGATCTCGACCTCTATTTGGGGATAGACCGCTTCAAACTCTTCGATCAATTCTTCAAAGAGGGTGTTATCGCGGGTAAAATCCAGATCAAGCCAAACCTGAAGCGTGATGGGTTCTGGCCCAATAGCCGGATTCTTGGGGGGAAGATCGTTAATGACCGGATCCTGAGCTGGTTCCGGCCCGGTTGAGGCCCCTGCGCAGCTTGCCAATAACAACACTGCCAGGAGAAGTGCTGCTGCTCTGATCATGGTTGTCGATTACCCTGTGGTGGTAATCCAACCCCGGCGAACAGCGTGCATTACCGCTTCAGTGCGGGAACTTACGGTGAGCTTGGAGAAAATATTAGAGAGATGAGCTTGCACGGTGCGGTCACTGATAAAGAGTTTTTTACCAATTTGCTTGTTGCTCAAGCCTTGGCCTACCAGACGCAAGATGTCCAGTTCCCGCTCGGTCAGGCCATCGTAGTTGTGGGTTTGAGCCTCGGTGAGGACATCGGGCAGGCTTTTGCCGCTGGTAAATTGAGCCACAACCTTACCGGTTACTTCCGGGGCCAGCGCCGATTGGCCGGAATCTACGGTGCGGATTGCCCGCACCAATTCCTCAATTTCAGCCGTTTTAAGCAAATAGCCATTGGCTCCGGCTTGCAGCAGGGCAAACACATATTCATCGTCATCATGGGCGGTCAGGACCAGCACCCGAATATCCGGGTACGTAGCCTTGATTTTGCGCGTGGCCTCTACGCCCGACATCTTGGGCATACGCACATCCATAACCAGCACATCGGGCTGGAGTTCTCCGGCCAGGCGCACGGCTTCCTCTCCGTTGGATGCCTCGCCAACAATTTTGAAGTCTGGCTGTTGTTCTAAAAGTTCTCGGGTGCCGGATCGAACCACTGCGTGATCATCGGCCAATACTAATCTGATTTCTTGCGACATATACAGTACCAATTAAATTAAAATTTGAATGGCACGCACCCTAAAGATTGGGACGCACCCTGTTGAACAGTTAAGTATACCATTTTTGGGAAAGATGAACCAAATCCGTTAATTTGTTTAATCGTTAGTCAACGAATGAAATTTTGGTAAAAAGGGAATACCGCAAAACCCGGCAAATGGTTTCGCTAGCTGTGATCTTGCTAACGGGCACCCCTCTGATTTGCCCGGCGGCTGATCTAAATTGCGAATACCCAAACAACGGGCACACGTGACACGAATGGGCGAATACCGCTAATTCTTAAAATTATTCGTAAAATTTACCTATTTGCAAAATTCGCGATTAAATTTTTCCTTTTGACCGGTCGAATTACTGTCAACTTTACAGGGTGTCCGTGAGTAAAGTGCCGTTAAAAAAACTGGCTATGTTAGCCATAGCCACCGGCGCGGTCAGATCGATGGACAGGGGCACTACCGCTACTTCTTTATCCACCGAAAATACCTTTACATCTGAATCGGGTTCCAACGTGTCGTGGTCTATTTTAACGGAGTAACCAAAGCTGCGGGCCTCGCCGGTTTTTTTATCAAATTCAGTGGGAAGCGATTGATAGTATCGTTGTCGCGAAACCCGGCATGTCTGCCACAGAGTATCGGGTGTGGCGGCGGCGGGAACGTCAATTTTTAACAGATCAACCTTTGGAGGGATGCCGTTTTTGAGGATTTTCTGGGCAAAATAACGGGTAAAATGGGCGGATACGCTAAAATCAACCACGTCGCTGTGATTAAGGTGATATTGGTGATCTGTCTCAAAGCTAACGGCCAGCGCGGGAATCTGGTAACACGCTGCCTCTATGGCCGCCCCCACTGTGCCGGAGATGGTTACCCCGGAGCCGATGTTTTCACCATAATTGATGCCGCTAATGCACAAATCAATGGGGCGGGTTGCCAGATCTAATACGCCCAGCGCCACGGCCTGAGCCGGAGATACATTGGCGCTGTAGGCCGGGTATTGGTTTCCATCGAGAGAAATATGGGTTGCTTTTATAGATTTATTAATTTGGGTGGGGTAGCTTCGCCCGGCTCCGGTTTGCTGGGTGCTGGGTGCTACAATCAGCAACTCGCCCAGGTCTGCTACGGCCTGAGCCGCCGCCCGCAATCCCGGCGAAGCAATTCCATCATCGTTGGTTATTAGAATTAGTGGGCTATCTGTCATAGTAAACTCCTCACTTGAAAAATTTAATTATAACGCTAATCGACGGAAGTGGAAAAATTATCCCGAGGTGGTGAGCGAGAATTTTTTGGCTCCAATCTGAATTTGCGCAGTATCCTGAGCAGTAAAAAAAATGGTAAATTACAAAGGGTGAATAGTAAATTATTGCCGATAAAGGGTCTTTGGTATTTTCCGTGGTGTAGCGGCAGGTTTTGTGCCTGCCTTGGGCGACCACAAGGGTGCGCCACTACATATTGGGGTGCGCCACGGCAATTCCTAAAAAGCCCCGATAAAACCTGTCTTGAGCGTAACCGAAA
>CAYWSS010000555.1:0-4352 GCA_964460505.1 uncultured Caldilineaceae bacterium
TTCGTGGCAGATAACACGCTTTTTATAGAGCGATCCTGCAAACTACCAGAGAGCCCGGATATTTAATTCACCCCCTCCCCTGGCAGGGCGAAGGGGGTGAACACCTGCTTTTTAAAACGCAGGTTGGGTTGAGGTCAAAGGCAGATGACAATCAACCCGTGTTGAATTTTATTGACGACTCTGTCAGCCTGGTTTTGAGCGAAACCGAGCAAGGTTTAGATAAACCATCTGGATTTAACTCTTTAACCCAACCTGCTGTAAAGCTATTTAGTCGGGTCTTCGGTTAAATCTTCCTCAAACCATTTCAGGGAGAGTTCTTTCATGGTGCCGTCTGCGTGCATCCCGGCAATAATCTGGCTGACGGTTTCCACCAGACGGGTGGGGTCTTTGGAGGCGTTCTTGTCAAAGGCGACGGCCAGATTTTCGGAGAAAACGGGGGAGCCAACTTTTTGAATGGGGACGCCTTCGTTGATAGCGGCCTCAACAACGGTGTTGGAGGTCAAAAAGACAGCAAACTCATCCCGCCCGGCCTGGATGGATTGGGCGCACTCATTGTCGGTAGGCAGGGGGAAGATGGTGACGTCCGCGGGCGGCTCGGCGAAGAAACTTTCCGGGGGCAGGCCCAAGCCTTCCATATCGCCGTTAAGCCAGCTATCATAAGTGGTGGCGGTGCCGACACAGACAGCTTGTCCGGCGATGTCTTCCAGAGTTTCAATGCCGGAGCCGGCGGCGGCGGCAAATTGGGCCGGGGTGTAGTAGTAGGCCGGCGCGGCAAAATCAAGCACCTGTTGGCGGGCGGTGGTAACGGTCATCGAGCCGACGCTCATATCCCACTGGTCGCCCCAGTTTCCGGCGGTAATAATGTCCCAGTCGGGGGTGACAAACTCAACTTCAACGCCCAGGCGGGTGGCGATTTCGGTGGCAACATCAACATCAAACCCGGCAAAGGTGCCGTCCGATTCCAGGAAGGATTGGGGGGCGTAGTTGGCGTCGGTTGAGGAGAGGATTTTGCCTCGGGCCATAATATCGGCTAACAAGTCGTCGCCGGGTACGGGCATAGCTTCCGCCGTTTCGGGGGTCATTTTGGTGGGGTCTTCGGTTAAATCTTCCTCAAACCATTTCAGGGAGAGTTCTTTCATGGTGCCGTCTGCGTGCATCCCGGCAATAATCTGGCTGACGGTTTCCACCAGACGGGTGGGGTCTTTGGAGGCGTTCTTGTCAAAGGCGACGGCCAGATTTTCGGAGAAAACGGGGGAGCCAACTTTTTGAATGGGGACGCCTTCGTTGATAGCGGCCTCAACAACGGTGTTGGAGGTCAAAAAGACAGCAAACTCATCCCGCCCGGCCTGGATGGATTGGGCGCACTCATTGTCGGTAGGCAGGGGGAAGATGGTGACGTCCGCGGGCGGCTCGGCGAAGAAACTTTCCGGGGGCAGGCCCAAGCCTTCCATATCGCCGTTAAGCCAGCTATCATAAGTGGTGGCGGTGCCGACACAGACAGCTTGTCCGGCGATGTCTTCCAGAGTTTCAATGCCGGAGCCGGCGGCGGCGGCAAATTGGGCCGGGGTGTAGTAGTAGGCCGGCGCGGCAAAATCAAGCACCTGTTGGCGGGCGGTGGTAACGGTCATCGAGCCGACGCTCATATCCCACTGGTCGCCCCAGTTTCCGGCGGTAATAATGTCCCAGTCGGGGGTGACAAACTCAACTTCAACGCCCAGGCGGGTGGCGATTTCGGTGGCAACATCAACATCAAACCCGGCAAAGGTGCCGTCCGATTCCAGGAAGGATTGGGGGGCGTAGTTGGCGTCGGTTGAGGAGAGGATTTTGCCTCGGGCCATAATATCGGCCAGGAGGTCATCTTCTGCCGCCGGTTCGGTTTCGGTTGTTTCTGTTTCTGAGGCGGATTCTGTTTTTAAGGCGGATTCTTCGGCTGCCTCCTGGGGAGCTTCAGTTGGGGCGGGGGCCGCCGGTTCGGGCGTAGTGGTGCTGCCGCAAGCGGCTAATATCAGGCTTAAGCTGACCAGCAAGGTAATAATAAAAAGCGGCTTTTTCATGTTACTCCTCCTTGAGTAATAGGTATCATCTCAAAAAAGGGGGGGACAGGAGTCTAAACCTTTAGGTTTGATGCCTAACAAACCTAAAGGCTTGGATTCCACCACTACCCACCCCGAAAAATTGAGAAAATACAGTAATAGCATAAATTGAGTTTTGTTTGGGATAGGGGACAATAGACCATTAAGGTCTTAGGGGAACATTAAAATGTATCGGCAACCTCCTTTGATTATGGGGTAGAAGGATTATAACATACTATCTTTTTTTGGAGAAAGTGGTCTGACTCAAAAAAGCAAGCCACTGCCTCTGGTGGTGGTCGTTTACTGTAGACGAAGAGGTGCTTTGCCTGCAAGATTACCTGAAAACCTTGCAGGAGGTGAAGATGGCCGCTGCATATTGACATTATAGAAGAATATGCTACACTGGTCAAAATTTTTGAACGCATAGTTTACATTGTGAACAAATCAAAATTCAGGACGCTTGACATTCCCAATAATTACTATTTGAAGGAGATGCGATGATGCAACCCAAACTGAACATCCTCAATGATGAACTGGTCAACCAGATAATTGCCGAGGGATTTGAACTGTTGATGGACCCGGGGGTGCGGGTCCACAACGAAGAGGCGCTCAAACTACTGGGCGACGCGGGTGCCAAAGTGGATCTGGAGACTCAAATTGCTCATATCCCCGAAGCCATTGCCCGGCAGGCGCTGGAAACCCGCCCATCCGAGTTTTATCTTTATAACCTGGACGGTGAAGCGGTTGTCCACTATGGGGGCGACAGCGTTCAGTTCGACCCCGGCTCGACTGCCATCACGGTTCTTGACAGTGAGACGCAGGAGCAGCGGCAGCCGCACACGGCTGACTTTGTCAAGTTTGTCAAACTGGTCGAGACAATCCCCCAACTGGACGCCCAGAGTACATCAATGATCTGCGCCGACGTGCCGGAGGAGATTGGCGACCTTTACCGCCTTTATCTGGCCCTGAACTACATGCGCAAGCCGATCATTACCGGCGCGTTCCGCAAAGACACCTGGTGGACCATGAAAGATATGTTGGCAACGATGGCAGGCGGCGAAGCGGCGCTGGCCGCCAAACCAATTGCCGTGTTCGACGTCTGCCCGTCGCCGCCCCTGCTGTGGAGCGACCTGACTTGCCAGAACATGATTGACTGCGCGCGCCACGGCATCCCGTCTGAGCTGGTCTCTATGCCTTTGGCGGGCGCTACGTCGCCGGTTACGCTGGCGGGAGCAGTAGTGCAACATACGGCTGAGTGTCTGAGCGGGGTGACGATTTGCCAATTGGCTCAGGAAGGCGCGCCCATTGTCTGGGGTGGGTCGCCGGCTGCTTTTGATATGCGTGAAGGCACGACGCCTATGGGCGCTGTTGGCACGTGGATGATTGACAGCGCCTACACCCAGGTTGGCAAGGCGCTGGGGATGCCCACCCACGCTTATATGGGGATGAGCGACGCCAAAATAGTAGATGCCCAGTGCGGGCTGGAGACGTCCGGCGGGACGATTATGGCCGCGTTATCCGGAGTCAACATGGTTTCGGGCGCCGGGATGATGGACTTCGAGACTTGCCAGAGCTACGAAAAGCTGGTTATTGACGCCGAAATCATCGGTATGGCCAGGCGATTAATCGCCGGCATCGAAGCGCGTGAAACGCCTATTGCCCTGACACTTATGCGCGAGTTGGGCCATCGGGCGGACTATCTGGCGCAGCCTCACACGCTCAAATGGTTCGACAAGGAGTTGTACATCCCATCGGCGGTGATTGATCGAGGCTCGCTAGAGGGCTGGAAGAGGAAAGGGGCCCAGACCACCTGGGAACGCGCTCAGAATCGCGTGGATGAGCTGTTGACAACCTATAAGCCGTCGCCCATCCCGGATGAATTGCGGGCCGAACTACGCGCTATTACCACCACAGCGGCGCAAAAGTTTGGTATGGACAAATTGCCGCCATTGCCACAAGATTGACACAGAAGCCGCCACTTTATCCACACCTGCGACCACTAACTTGTGAAGCGAGGTTTCACACGCACCAGATGTAAATGGCTCGTAGTTTAGCCACGCAGCCTTGCGGAGTGGCGTTTCACGACGGTACTCCACTACATTACGTACCTGACTACAAACCCATTTACAGAGATATTACTCGCTCGTAGTCAGCCTCGAAGCGATAGCGGAGTGGCGTTAGACGACCGAAGGTCCACTGCGCTGCGTATCTGACTACGAACATTTGTAACCATTCAGCCCCCCTGTCATTTCCGCACGTATTAAGCGGGAATCCACAGAC
>CAYWSS010000556.1:0-4326 GCA_964460505.1 uncultured Caldilineaceae bacterium
ACCCAACTCGTTTACATAACATTATCTTTTATGTCATGCTATTGCAAAACTGGAGGAAGTAACTCAGGAAGCTGTTATGATTAGAGATTTCTTCGTGGAAAAAGAGTCAAAGCAACTATTGGAATTACCCCTGAAAGCTCCAACTGCAAGTATGAATAGCGACAATCCAGAGTTATCGGAATGGGCAGTCGGGGTAAAATGGCTAAAGTCTTATCCGCGAGAAGAAGCAAAAACTTTCAAGGGGGTTTTCGCAAATCAGAATATCGTTTGCGAGCTAAGACAACCCGAAACAGTTGAGTTTCTTGAGCATGAATTTGGAATCACTAATTGATAGTAAGTGGTAGAGGTTAAATTAAGTCCGAGCTAGCCCTGTTTCGCGGCCCAACAAATCAAATCACGTGAATTGCTACGGGCCGTTTTTACAACGGTTATGCGCTAGCAAAGAAATGAGTAATTGCAGCGACATTTGCCGGCCCGCAATCGCGTGATTTCAAGCGTTCCACCTCAAAAAGTCGAATGAGGTACTTTCAGGCCGGCGCTCCTTAAACAATAAACAACACCTTGTGACAAATACCACACAAAGGAAAATTTACCCATGAAAAAAATGCGCGTGGCAATGCCGGCCTGGGAAATTGGGCGGACAGGCAGCGGGCTGGGCTCCAAAATTGGGGGGCTGGGCGTAATTGTAGAAGAATTACCGCCGGAATTGGTCAAAGCCGCCGCCAAACAGGACATCGATCTGGAAATAGAAACGCTGTCGCCCTGCTTTGCTCACTACGACAGAAGCCAACTGACCAAATTGAACCTGCAAATTCCGGTGACTGTTGCCGGGCACTCCTTTAATTTTGAAGTGTACGGGCACGTCTTCCCCGATGGGCAAAAGGTCATCTATTTTTGGGATGCGTGGCAGCTCAGTTGGACAAATGCCGGCGCTATCTACCCCACCGACCCGCAGTTGGGATTGTATCTTTACGCCGCCGTAAGCCAGGCCATGGCCGGTTACATCAAGCAAGGCAATTTCGATACCGTCCACCTGCACGATTATCATGTGGGGCTGGTGCCCTTTTATCTGGGTGATGACTATCTAAAAGACGTCCCCATCCACCTGACCATTCACAACGCCACCTACCAGGGAATCGCCAAACTTGTCGATGGCGGCTTCAGTTCGCTGGACCGCATCAACCTGCCCGGTTACGCGTTGTTCCACAAATATTTTGATTTCTTCGATAACCTCAACCTGATGAAAGCCTGCATGCTCAAAGTGTACGAAACCGGCGGCAAAATCACCACCGTCAGTGGCGATATTGCCGGAACCTGGGGCTACGCGGCAGAGCTAAAAATGAACCACACCGAAGTGTGGGCCAAAGCCTACGCCCAAAAAGGCAGCGAACCCGGCGAGGTGTTTGTAGCCAACCGCCACCTGGATCTATTTGAAAAGCTGCCCGTGGCCGGCATCACCAATGGCATGAGCGAGGTCAACCGCCCCGAAAATCTACCCTGGCTCAAAGCCGGCGTGCTGCAAGCTATGCAGAAAAAACGCGGGCCGATAAATCCCATCTTTGTCAATCCTGTCACGCAGACAGAAATGCTCAACCGCGATCACAGTTTTAATGCCAATCATCTGGACACAAAGGCGGAACTGAAACGATTGCTGCACCTGGAATGTTTTGGGGTTGAACCCCAATGGAACCCTATCCTTATCACGGCTGTGGGGCGCCTGGTTGATCAGAAAAATCTGGGGCTGGTGGGCGATATTGTGGAACGCGCGCTGGCCTACGACGGCGGCACTAAATTCATTATCCTGGCCTCCGCCCCGGATGGCGATTCCGGCGGCAAAGCATCTGAAGCAGCCTTCTTCCGGCTGGCGGCTACGTATCCAGATCGGGTCTATTTCAACAACAGTTTCAACTTGCCGCTCTCAAAATTAATTTTGGCCGGCGGCGATTTTTCGCTGATTCCCTCCCGTTTTGAACCGTGCGGGCTGGTGGATTACGAAGCCTCTCTGCTAGGCAACGTGGTCATTGGCCGCGCTACCGGGGGGCTGCCCAAAGTAGCTCACTGCGCCTACCTTTACAACTGGCTGGACGTAAGCGACCGCCCCGGTGAAGCCAACGCCTTTTTCGAGCAGGTCAGGTTTGCCATTGATAATTATCGCCACAACCCGAACCACCACAATTATCTCAAACACACGGCCATGAACATCGATTCCAGTTGGGATGCTTCCGCAACCCAGTACATTAATATGTACCACTACGGGCTGCTAACCAAAAAGTGGCAGGCCGAGCGACAGGAGTTGCTGGAGCGTTTTAACACCCTGCTTGGCCAGGATCATGATATGTTTGCCGAGTTCTTTATTCCCGGCCAGGATGAGTACGGGGACCCGTTTGATTGGGCCTTAAAACACACCCTGAACAAATAGTGAAAGTTTACACAACCGGCCTTTGACTATCCCTCACACATCGTCTATAATGCGGTTGGTTAAAACGAAACTACAGGTAGAGTCTATGTTTGCCAGCGCAAAATCGGCATTCCGGCTGCTTTACCCGGGGCTTGGATTAAAGCGATGGGTCATTTTACTGCTGATCGGGCTGGTCATACTGGGATTAGGAATTGGCCTTTTTCTACGCGAAATCTACGCCGGAATTAATTATCCCCCCCTGCTGCGGCAGCTACTCCTGCAAGATTTACCGCGTTGGATGCGCGGCACCCTTTTTGCCTTATTGGGGGCAGGATTAGCCGGCTTCAGCCTTTTTCAACTGAATAGATTAATGCTTGAAGCCTTTCTGCCAGACCAGGCCTCGCTTAAAGACGTGGCCAGACAAGTCTACCGTCACCGTCGCCGCCGACGTGATGGCCCAAAAGTTGTGGTAATTGGAGGCGGAACCGGCTTAAGCGTGCTGCTCAGTGGGCTAAAACACCACACCGAAAACATAACCGCAATTGTCACGGTAGCCGATGACGGGGGGTCATCCGGCAAACTCCGGCGCGAACTGGGCGTGCTCCCGCCCGGTGATTTCCGCAACTGCATTGCCGCCCTGGCAGATGATGAAGCTCTGACAACTCAACTCTTTCGGTATCGCTTTAGAAGTGGAGGGCTGGAAGGGCATAGCTTTGGCAATCTTTTTATCACCACCATGGCCGAAATAACCGGCTCTTTTGAGAAAGGATTGTACGAAAGCGGGCGGGTGCTGAACATTAGAGGCTCAATATTGCCCAGCACTCTGGAACACGTCACCTTATTTGCAGATGTGGATGAAGGCTCGTATTCCCGCACGATAAAAGGCGAAAGCGCCATTCCCAAAGCCGATGCCCCCATTGAGCGCGTGTATTTTCAACCTGACGCGCCTCGCGCGTTTCCGCCGGCAGTGCAGGCCATTCTCAACGCAGATTTAATTGTGGCCGGGCCGGGCAGCCTGTACACCAGTGTCATTCCCAATCTGCTGGTTACAGAAATTGCAGAGGCTATCCGAAGCAGTGAGGCCCCCAGAGTGTACATTTGTAATGTGGCTACGCAGCCGGGTGAAACCGATGAGTACACGTTGAATGACCATATTGAGGCAATAGAAACACACACTAAATCCGCCGAGCCGCCACAGGGAAGGTTCTTTCAAAACACAGGAACCAACACCACACCGGTTGCAGCCTGGCTGTTTGACTATGTGTTGGGTAATAATAATCAGAATCACCCTGTTCCGGCTGAAATGAGCCGCTTAACGGCTGTTACGCCGGTACAACCGGAAAATAGTAATTATCAGGTCATTGGCGCCGATGTTGTTGATGAACAGCGTCCCTGGCGTCACGATGCAAATAAGCTAGCTAACCAGTTAATGGTTTGGTATAAAAATTCAATAAAAAACGCTATTTAATGATCTTTGGAGGATTATAAAAATGACGACTAAAGTAGGAATTAATGGATTTGGCCGTATTGGCCGCCAGGTTTTTAAAGCTATCCGCGATAGCTACCCGGACACGTTGGAAGTGGTTGCCGTAAACGACATTGGCGATGTGCCCACTATGGCACACCTGCTTAAATACGACTCAAACTACGGCAAATTTAACGGCTCCGTAGAAGTAATTGACGGCGGCCTGAACATTGACGGCAAGTTTCTTAAAGTGCTGTCCGAACGTAATCCCGCCAACCTGCCCTGGGGCGACCTGGGGGTGGATATTGTGGTAGAATCCACCGGTTTCTTCCGCGACCGGGCCGGTGCCGGCAAGCATCTGGAAGCCGGAGCCAAAAAAGTAATCATCAGCGCCCCGGCCAAAGGCGAGGACCTGACGATTGTGCTGGGCGTAAACGAAGACCAGTACGATTCTGAAAAACAC
>CAYWSS010000557.1:0-4324 GCA_964460505.1 uncultured Caldilineaceae bacterium
TTAGCGTCATGTGTAGCGCTGGCGCGTTCGGCAAGCAGTGCGCCAATGCTGCTGAAGTAGTAGCTGCCCCGACTGGAATCGTAATCGACAAAATCGTCCCCCCCCCTTACTCCCCCCCCTCCTGAGGGGGGGGTATACTGAAAACTGTAGTCGCTGGACAGCAGCGTCCAACTGACCTCCGCGTTGGAAACCGGGCCGCCAAAAAAGAATTGGGCATCAACGGTCACGTTGATTTGGTCGCCATTAGCATATTCCGGCTTGTCGGTTTCAGCCGTCACCAAAAATTCCGGCTTGCGATAAGCCGCTACCTGAAAATCGCCGTAAAAATAATAATCATCGCCGTACACCAACTCCATCGAATAATTGCCGAGGCCGGCATTTTCATCCAGCTCGATAGAACCGTTAAAGGTGGAGACCTCGCTGAGGGGCAAACTGTCGGTGTAAATCTCTTTACCCTGCCCGTCTCGAATAGTGAGCAGCACTTCTTTGGCGGCGGCAGGCATGCTGTACTGCGCATCGTCATCGGCCCGCAGAATGCCCTTAAAATAAACGGTCTGGCCGGGTCGATAAATTTTGCGGTCGGTGTAAACCACCGAATTGTAGGGCTGCGGGTAATCTTCCACATTGACGTTATCAAACTGGTAGCGCTCAATACCGTCGCTCCAGTTACCGGCAGCCACGGCAAAATCATCATCGGGGTTTTGCGGATCGCCGGCAAAAACAAAGTAAGGATCAAAGGGGTCTTCCCGGTTCCGGTAGGTGTAGGTGGCCACTCCATCGGCATCGGTTGTGGCCTCACCCTCGTCATTGGTGGTCAGGAACATCACCTCAACCCCGCCGACCGGCCGGCCGCTTTGCAGGTCGGTCAGCCAGGCCAACCCTTCGTGGTTAGAGGATTTGTAGGTAAGATTGCGGTTGCTGACCACCATCATTTGCCGCTCAGGCAGCAGGTTGTACTGGCCGGTGGAGTCTTTGGCTTCCGGGTAAATATCGTCGGACGAAACCGTGGCTTCCAGATAATAGAGGCCGGGCGGCAGCGGATTGCCCAGGCCACTCTGTTCGCCAATGGGCACTTTGTAGATGAGGGTGTCGTTCAGTTCCGGGGCTACTGCCAGTTTCCACTCGGCCACCAGGTCGCCCTGGTTGGGGCGGTAAGTATCCCACTCCTCCCACCAGTTGTTGCCGTTGAGCCGCACAAAATCATCCACGCCCAGTTGGTACAGGCCAAAGTTGACCAGCCCCAGGTTGCGCGCGCTGATGTAGGCCACGGTTTCGGTGTAGGCGTTGTAGGTGGCAATTCTGCCGGGGCTGTGCAGGAAAATTTGCGGCGACTGGGCCCGGGTTTCCCACAGCACGGTGGTTTTTTTGTCCAGCGGCTGGCCGTAGCGCCCCTCGATATCATCCCCCAGCGTCACGGCGTAGCGGCGGCCGGCTTCGGTGGGAAAGTTGATTTCCAGTTCGGTGTTGCTGCTCCACCAGTAGGTAAACACCTGGGTGGCGGCCACGGTGGGCCGGATAATGAGGTTTTCGCCCACCACCACACTATCGGGATTGGTGGGCGAATTAAAGCTGATCTGCAGGCTGGTCCACGGGTCAACGGCGGTGTCGCCGCTGGCGGGGTAGCTGTTTGTCACCGCCGGGTAGGGAATGACGGTAAAATCGGCCACAAAATCGCGGGACGTAACCGCGTTGCCAATGGCTCCGGCCGTACCTTTTGGCAGTTGAATCTGGTAGATTCCGTCAAAATCCAGGGGGGCGTCCGGCGTAAATTCGAGCGTTTCCACGCCCACTTTTTCCGGCCCCTCGCCTTCGGCATATTCGTAATCGTAGTAGCCGTCAAAATCATCCCGGCCGGCCGGTTGAGCCAAACCATCGTCAATCCAATAGAACGACCCGGAAACGGTTTCTCCGGTGTTATCGTTGGCCAGCAGAAAATTCTCTTCCACGCTGGCGCGGTCCATCGGCTGGTTGAAGGCAAGGCTGATTACCGGCGACGGGCTGACATAAATATCGCCGCCGGCCGGAATGCCGGCCACCACTGCCGGGGTAACGGTGGTGAAACTCCATTTGTAATCATCCACCAACTCTGCGCCGCCCAGCGCATCGGTCAACCCTTTGCCCACGCGGGCGCTGTACTCCGTGGCCGGTTCAAAGCCGCCATCCGGCGTAAATTGGTAAATGGAGGTATTAAGCCACTCTCCCTCGCCCTTCACCGGGGGAACAAAGGTGAGCGGGTCGGGCAGGCTGCCCAGATTCTCGATGGCTTTCAGCGGCACCACGGGCCGGTTGAACAGCACGGTCACGACCGTGTCCGGCAAAATCTCCTCGGTGCCGTTGGCGGGTTGGGCGCCGGTCACTTCCAGAAAACCGACGGCGTTAAAACGCAACTCGAAGGGGCGCTGCATTTCCAGCCCGGCTTCGCTCCGGGCCGATTCGACCACGCGCACTTTGTAGCGCTGCCCCCGTTCAAAGCCATCCTTCAGCGCAAAACGCACGGTGCGATAATCGGCATCCCACTCAAAAGTACCGTCAACACTGGCCCCCGGCTCAATGGCGAAGGCTTTTTCCACGCTGTCCCGCTCCATCGGCTGGTCAAACGTAATTTCCAGCGGCGCGTCAAGAGGCTGTTCCTGGCCCAATTCCGGCCCGGTGCGCAGCACAAGCGGGGCAATCGGTTCGGGGGTCGGGGTGGGTGAAGGGGCGGTGGTGGGCGTTGCTTCTTCCGCCGGTTCTACGGCCTGCGCTTCAATCTCCGGCTGCTCCGGCTCCGGAGGCTCCGGCGTTTCCTGCGTCGACGTGCAGGCGGCGATAAGTAACAGCAAGGCAACAAAAAAGAGAATGGACCGTTTCATAGTGTAGACTCCTCAATTAAAAGGATGAATGCAAAAGGGTGAAGGATGAATAAAGATTTTAAATTCATCGTTTATCCTTCATCATTCATCGTTTATCACGGCTTCAGCCTCAACATGCTATCACAAGTGTGTGGATTATGCTACACCTTTAACCCATCTTCTACCGACAGTTGGGGCGTTGGTTTGGCGTAGGAAATGGCGCAGATTAAGCAGGCGGCCAAGTCCGGCGCATCAATGCAGGAGGTGTTGGAGGCGGTTAAGGCCGGCATCGAAATGGGGGGTGGCCCGGCCACCGTCTCAGCCAGATTCGCCTTCAAGGTGATGGAGGCGGCGTTTAAAGAATAGGCGTAGCAACGTCATTTTCTTCGGCAGACAAGTACACCCTTGCCGACCGGCACAAGCCTTCCAGGTGGACGTGAATTTCGGCCTTGGGTAACTCCCGGATGAATTTGGCGATGGCTGTGGGTTGTTCAGATGGGTTCATTTTTTATTCCGGTCTTGGGATTGGATTGACGGTCTACTGCGCCAAAAGTCAGGAAAGTCGTGAACCCACCTACCAAATGGGCGCGCCCTTTTGCCCCTCCATCAGCTCATTGAGCATGCGGGGCCGTTTGATGAAGATGCGGTACTGCATCAGGCGCAGGACGGTGGTAAAATCTTTCCACTCAGATTTTACGCCGTCCGGGCCGGTGAAAATCTCTTTGCCTTCGCGCAGGCTGGCTTTAACATAGTCGGATACTTTGGCGGTGGCCAGCTCGTTGTTGAGCGCTTCGAGAATTTTGTCGAACTCGCCGCCATCCAGCCACACGCCCCGGCATTGGCTGCACACATCAATTTCAACGTTGGTTGATTCGTAATTAACCGCAAACATTTCGGTACTGCATTTTGGGCACGGAATGGGCTGCCCGGCAACCTTAAATTGATCTTCGCGCGCCCAGATGTCAAACTTCCACCACTCCAAATCGGGATCGGCCTGATCTTTTACCTGCTCAAATTCACCCTGGTCAAACCAGAGGCCCTCACATTTTGGGCATTCATCAATTTCGATCTCGCCGATGTTTCTGGTTTCCACCGGCTCTTTGCAACGTGGGCAGTTCATTAAAATTACCTCCATGAGAGAGTTTTTTCGCAATACCGCAAAAGTCATCAGGTAAATTAAAGTGACCGGCATTTTTAGGGCTAATTATTATTTTAAGTGCCGGTCACTTGTAACCTGCCGAATTTTGCGGAACTGCCTTTTTTCATTTTTCAACAGGCTTGATATTGTAGAAGTGGACAGGCAATTGAGCAAATTATCCCAATCGGGCGCTGGCCGGCTGTCACGGCTGCGAAAATTTGCACTATCGGCATTTTTGATTATAGAGTCCTACTGTTGCTTTTTATTCTGGTTTCGTTAACAGGCAGACTGCAAACCTGACGGCATCGCTTCAATGTATCCAAATAACAGGTTTACACTTTAGGCCAAAAAATGA
>CAYWSS010000558.1:0-4294 GCA_964460505.1 uncultured Caldilineaceae bacterium
TAATTCGTGGCAGATAATACGCTTGTTTACAGAGCGATCCTGCAAACTACCAGAGCGCCCTCATTTTTTGAGATAATATGCCGCAATCTCAGCCTGAAACAATCTTGTTTTTCACGTGCGTAGACATCACAATAGAGGTTTGGGTGGCGCCAAAATACGAAACTTTGTTGATAAACTGCTCCATCTCTCCAATGGACGCCACAGCGATTTTTAAAACAAACGAAGCCTGCCCGGTAATGTAGTGCCCCTCCAACACCGCCGGAGAGTCCTGAATAAACGCAATCAGCCCCTCGTTTTTTTCCGGCGTGGTTTGTACGCTGACAAAGGCGGTAATTGCCCGCCCGACCTTTTCCAGATCAAGCACCGCCCGGTAGCCGGCAATAATTCCCGCATCTTCCAGCTTACGAATCCGCTCGCTGACAGCGGGCGTGGATAACCCTATTTGCTTGCCCAAATCACGGTACGAAGCGCGCCCCTCTTTTTGCAAGGCTTCCAGCAATTGCCGGCCGGTTTTGTCCAATAATTTGTTGTGTAAAGTCATCGCCCCTCTTTTTGTAAATAATTTAGGTATTTCAAAAAAATACCTAAATAAAACCATGTAAATCATTTCTTTTGTTTGATATTATATTCTCACAGTCAATTTTACAAACGCAGATAAAAGCAAAGGAGCACCACGAATGATTATCGGCATACCCAAAGAGATCAAAACATTTGAAAATCGCGTTGGCGCGACACCCGCCGGCGTAAGCGAATTGGTAAAAAACGGGCACACCGTTTGGGTTGAACGCGATGCCGGACAGGGCAGCGGCTTTTCTGATGCTGATTACGTAAACGCCGGAGCCATGATTGTTGAATCGGCTGAACGGGTCTGGGCGGCAGAAATGGTGATGAAAGTCAAAGAGCCACTGCCGGCGGAATACGATTTTTTCCGCGCAGACCTGCTCCTGTTCACCTACCTGCATCTGGCCGCCGAAGCGGCCCTGACCGCGACCCTGCTGGAGTACAAAACAACTGCCGTGGCCTACGAAACGGTGCAACTGGCTAACGGTCGCCGGCCTTTGCTGCAACCGATGAGCGAAGTGGCCGGGCGCATGTCTGTGCAGGTGGGCGCTCAGTTTTTGACCAACACCTATGGTGGAAAAGGGGTGTTGCCGGGGGGCGTGCCCGGCGTTTCTCCGGCCAAAGTGGTCATTATTGGGGGTGGCATTGCCGGCGCGCAGGCGGCCAAAATGGCTGTGGGTCTGGGCGCGCGGGTGGTTATTCTGGATATCAACGCCGAACGGCTGGTTGAATTGGATGACCTGTTTGGCGGACGGGTTGAAACGGTTATGTCCAACAGCTACAACATTGCCCGCGAAGTGCGCGACGCCGATTTACTGATTGGCGCGGTGCTGATCACCGGCGCGCGGGCTCCGCAACTGGTGAGCGAGGAAATGGTAAAATCGATGGCTCCGGGTTCCGTTATTGTAGACATTGCCATCGATCAGGGCGGCTGTGTAGAAACCATCGACCGGGTGACCTACCACAACGATCCGGTTTACAAAAAACACGGTGTGCTGCACTATTCTGTGGGCAATATGCCGGGGGCGGCGGCCCGCACCTCTACCCTGGCGCTGACCAACGTCACCACTCCCTATGCCGTTCAGTTAGCAAACAGGGGATTTGTGGCGGCGGTAAAAGAAAATCCGGCGCTGGCTCTTGGCGCAAATACCGTGGCCGGGCATGTGGTGCATCAGGGTGTGGCCAATTCATTGGGCTACCCCATGACCCCGTTGCACGAGTTGCTCGCAGAGGATTCGACGCAAGTAACGGTTGACACGGCGCAGTTGGCGCGCGTTGGGTAAATTCCGCGGATAGGGTTCACCCAAATTAAAATCATAGGTACAACTGTTATTTCGTTATGGCGTAAAGCAAAAGTCGTTCGGCGGCGCTCCTCGTCGTAGAATTTAACAAACCCGGCAGGTTTGAGAAACCTGCCGGGTTTGTTTTTTGGCACCACATTTGCCCACAAAAAAAACGCGCCCTTTCATCGAGTGAGCGCATTTGGCCGGAAGGGGCCTCCTGCAACTCCTCCTATTGTCACTACTGCTGCCGCCTCTGCCCGATCCCAGGAACTGGTATTCGCGTCAGGGAAGAATATATCCTCTCGGTACTCATTAGCTTGATGCACAGCTGGTGCAAGTGCTGTTACTACTTCTGCACAAGCTGTCCAAGTTGTGCCCGATAATCCTTGACAATGACCATCAGGATCCACGAACTTGACAGGATTGTTGGCCACATAGGCATATCTGTTCCAACTTTGCGAATCAGCCGGATCGGGTATAATGGTGTCAGGGCTGATCCAACGTCCTAATTTGGGATCATACCAGCGAGCCCCCATGTGTATCAACTTAATGTAACGGTCATTACGCTGTGCCGTAAAGCCAGAGTCCGATACACCGGCACTCAACAATGTGTAAGGTCAGTTTTCCGGCAAAACGATCTACGATCCCACTTGCGCCGGGGCGGGTTCGTCGCGTAAGCTCCGTTCTTTCAGCAGCCCCCACACCGCCAAAATTAAAGCAATTCCCACCAGCACTGTCACCGTCAGCGACGCATCCTGCAAACCGGCCACTTGCGCCGATACCGGGGCATCGGTTGCGCCGCCCGGCAAAATCTCCCCGGTGTGAAAAATGATTCGGGCTGCCCAAAAAGCCCCCAGCACCGCAATGCCCACCGTTTGGCCCAGAGTGCGCGTTAGCGAAAGCATCCCGGAGGCAATGCCCAACCGCCGCCGGGAAACCGCCCCCATAATGGCGCTGTTGTTGGGCGATTGGAACACGCCCATGCCCAGCCCCACCGGGAACAGGCGCACAATATACCCTGCGGCTGAAGTTTCTGTGGTGAGGGTGCTCATGGCGTAATAGCCCACCATCAGTATTACCAGCCCGATGATGCTGATCAACCGGGTGCCAAAGCGGTCGGACAGTGCCCCGGAAACGGGCGCAATTACGCCCATCACAATGGGCACGACTGCCATCAACAGTCCCACCTGGCGGGTATCATACCCCAGCGCAATTTCCAGATAAAACGGCAGCAAAATCACCACTCCGGCAATAGATACAAACGAAAGAAAGCCGGTGATTAGCCCCACACTAAACAGATTGTTTCTAAAAATAGTGAGATCAACCATGGGCCGCTCGGTGCGCCGCTCAATCACTAAAAAGATGACCAGAAAGATGAAACAGACCGCAAACAGCAGCAGAATGCGCGGCTCGGTAAAACCAAGTTGCTGGCCCCAGGTTAGCGCCAACAGCAGCGCCAGCAAACTGACAAACATGGTGGCCGCGCCCAGATAATCGAACTTTTTCTCACCCGCCGGTTGCGAGACCGGCACAAATCGCATGGCCATGAGCGTGCCCACAATACCCACCGGCAAATTCACCAGAAATATCCAGTGCCAGGATAACGCATCGATGAGGATGCCGCCCACCGTAGGCCCGAATACAATGCCCACAGAAACCACGGTGCCAATTATGCCCAGCGCCTTGCCTCGCTCAGTTTGAGGAAAGGCCTCGGTGACAATGGCCATGCCCAGCGCAAAAACCATGGCTCCGCCCACCGCCTGAATTACCCGAAATCCAATCAGCCAGTAAACATTTGGCGACACGGCGCACAACACCGAGCCTACCGTAAACACCACAAATCCGGCGGTGTAGATAGATTTCTTGCCGATCATATCTCCCAGTCGCCCCACGCCCAGCATCAATATGGTCAGCGTGAGTAAATACGACAGCACCACCCATTGTACCGTGGCAAAGTTGGTGTCCAATTCCCGAACCAGGGTGGGCAGGGCCACATTTACAATACTGCCATCGATGGTGGCCAGAAAAACACCCATCGCTACGGCAGCCATAACGTACCATTTCCGGCTAAAATCTACGGTTTGATCTTGCATATTTCCCTTGCCTTTCAAAAAACAGGCAGGCCACAATTTAGGCATGTGACCTGCTTGTACACAATCAAACTACGATTCAATTGTAATGCAACGGGGGCCAGTTGGCGAATTACGCCGGTTGTAACGTCATCAAAAAAAAAGGGCGACAGCAATGTCGCCCTTTGATGCGGGTTATGAAATTATATCATGTGGCGTTAAGGAATAAGAATTAATTAACTTGTGCATGTCATTTCGACCGAAGGGAGAAATCCCCACAGAGTCGGCTTACAAACAGAGGTCTCAGGGATTTCTCGGCGTCGTAAACTCCTCGAAATGACATATTTCAAATGCACAAGTTATTTAATCCCGGTTCCAAAG
>CAYWSS010000559.1:0-4288 GCA_964460505.1 uncultured Caldilineaceae bacterium
AATCCCTGAGACCTCTGTTTGTAAGCCGACTCTGTGGGGATTTCTCCCTTCGGTCAAAATGACATGCGCAAGTTAATTAATTCTCATTCCTTACCCCAAATCCCCAGCTTAACAAGGAGCTATTACCCGCCCGTAGTCAGCCTCGCAGCGATAGCGAAGTGGCGTTAAGGCGGCACTCCACTGCGTTGCGGACCTGACTACGAACATTTTATACAAGGAGCGCGTCGATGCGTATTGGCATAGATATTGGTGGAACCTTTACCGATTTTGTTTTTCTGAATCAAAGCACCGGCCAGTTTTCTACATTTAAAATTTTGTCAACTCCGCAAGCACCAGAGCAAGCTGTGTTGAGTGGGCTTGCCCAAAATTTAAAGCTAATTAATCACAAATCCACGTTTTCTGTGGTTCATGGCTCTACGGTGGCCACAAATTCATTGCTGGAGCGAAAGGGAGCTGTAACCGCCTTAATCACCACCCGGGGATTTCGCGATTTGTTGGAAATTGGCCGCCAAAACCGCCCCGATATTTACGACCTGTTTAGCCACCGCTCCCCGGTGCTTGTGCCCGAAAATTTACGCGTTGAAGTGGCCGAGCGGGTTGACCATCACGGTACACCGCTGGTTACGCTTGACCCAACGACGCTTGAAAAAATAATTGACCAATTACGCCAGGCAAACGTTACCTCGGTGGCGGTCAGCCTGCTGTTTTCCTTTCTTTATCCCGAACACGAAAAAATTATTGCCAAACGATTACGTCAGGCCGGTTTTTTTGTGTCATTATCCAGTGAAGTGCTGCCCGAATTTAGAGAATACGAACGCACCAGCACCACCGTGGTTAATGCCTTTGTCTCCCCGGTTATGGATAAATATCTGGCCCGGTTGGAACAGGAAAGCAAGGCCGCAGACTTTCGGGTAATGCAGTCAAACGGGGGCAGCATTCGAGCCGGCCAGGCCCGGCGGGAAGCCGTGCGCTGCGTGCTTTCCGGCCCGGCCGGGGGGGTGGTTGGGGCGCGTTACGTGGCCCAGGCCGCCGGGTTTAACCACCTGCTGACGTTTGATATGGGGGGCACCTCAACCGACGTTTCTCTTTGCGCCGGGGATATTCAGGTCACCACTGAATCGGAAATCGGAGGATTGCCTATCCGTATTCCGGTCATTGATATTCACACTGTGGGTTCCGGCGGCGGCTCAATTGCTTTTGTGGATGCAGGTGGGGCGCTGCGCGTGGGTCCGCAAAGTGCGGGGGCCGACCCGGGGCCGGTGTGTTACGGGCGCGGCGGGCAACACCCCACCGTCACCGACGCCAACCTGATTTTGGGCCGGCTGGCCGCCGATCAGTTTCTGGGTGGCCAGATGACGCTGGGTTTTGATGCCGCCCAGGCGGCGCTCGCTCAATTAGGGCAAGAGGCGGGTTTATCGCCACGGGCCAGATTAACCCTGGCCCAAAGCGCGGCATTGGGGGTAATTGAGGTCGTCAACGCCCACATGGAACGGGCCTTGCGCGTTATTTCTATTCAACGGGGGCACGACCCGCAAGACTTCACCCTGGTATCCTTTGGCGGGGCGGGCAGTCTGCACGCCACCAATTTGGCCGCTAACCTCAATATTCCCAGAGTGTTAATTCCCCCCGGCGCGGCAACCCTATCGGCATTTGGCATGTTGGCGGCGGACGTCATTAAGGATTACGTGCAAACCGTGATGGTTTCGGGTCAAATCCAGTTTGCAGAACTGGAGGAAGCGATTTTGCCCTTGATGGAGCGAGGGCGGGTTGAGGTCATTGCCGAAGGCGTACCGGCAGATGCGGTTACGCTGGAGCCTTTACTGGACATGCGGTACAAAGGTCAATCGTACGAATTGGCCGTGCCCCTTGTTCCAGATTTTATCAAGCAGTTTCACACCATTCACGCCCGGGCTTACGGACACAACGAGCCGGAAATGCCGGTTGAAATTGTGAATCTGCGGCTGCGGGCGGTGGGGCATCTACCACGTCCTCCGCTGGTCGGGGCAAAGGGCGTGGTCAGTTCTGCACCTGACCCGTTCGAGCGCCGGCCGGTGGTGCTGGCAAAGGATGTGGCATCTGTACCATTTTATAAGGGGAAGCAGCTTCAACCGGGCCATCGAATTATTGGGCCTGCCGTCGTAACCCAACCGGACACCACAGTGTTTGTGAACACCGGCGATGAGCTGTCCGTAGACAAATTTATGAACCTGATGGTGGAGGTAAGCCATGGTTAACCCCATTAAATTGGAACTGTTCAAAAACCGATTTGCCTCCATTGCCGAAGAGATGGGCATGGTTTTGCGCCGCACGTCCTACTCCCCCAATATAAAGGAGAGGCTCGATTTTTCCTGCGCGGTCTTTGATTCTGCCGGACAAATGATTGCCCAGGCCGCGCACATTCCGGTGCATCTGGGGGCTATGCCCATTTCTGTAAAAACAGCCATCAAGCGCCTCACAATTGAGCCGGGCGATGTGGTCATTCTCAATGACCCGTTTTCGGGGGGCAGCCACCTGCCGGATATTACCCTTATCACCCCAATTTTTGTGCAGGCCAATAAGCAGGCAGACGAACAAACAGCGAGCGGCATGTTTCAGGCCTCCGTTCCCTTGCAACTGTTTGGCTTTGTTGCCAGCCGTGCTCACCATGCCGATGTTGGCGGCATGATTCCCGGCTCAATGCCGCTTTCAACGGAAATTTATCAGGAAGGGGTCATTATTCCCCCGATAAAACTGGTTAAAGCCGGGCAGTTAAATGAGGCGGTGATGAGCCTGCTGCTGGCCAATGTGCGCACTTCAGAAGAGCGGGCGGGTGATTTGCGGGCGCAACTGGCAGCTAACAGCAAAGGCGTGGAGCGGATGCGGGAGGTAATTGATCGATACGGGCGCGATGAAGTTAGCCGGTATATGGCCGGCCTGTTGGATTATGCCGAGCGCATGACCCGGGCCCTCATTGCCCAACTGCCGGATGGCACCTACACATTTAAAGATTTCCTCGATGGGGACGGCATCGACCCCGGGCCAATTAAAATTGCCGTGTCTGTGATTATTCGCGGAAACGAGGCCACGGTAGATTTTAGCAACAGCGCGCCGCAGGTAAAAGGAAGCGTCAATTCTGTGTATGCGGTCACGCTGTCGGCCACGCTGTACGTTTTCCGGGCATTGATTGGGCTGGATATTCCGGCCAACAGCGGCTGTCTGGCTCCGCTTTCTGTGATTGCGCCCCAAGGCACCGTGGTCAATGCCAGGCCGCCCGCCGCCGTGGCCGGTGGCAACGTGGAAACATCGCAGCGAATTACCGATGTGTTGTTGGGAGCCTTGGCCCAGGCCGGCCCCGAGCGCGTCCCGGCGGCCTCGCAGGGCACAATGAACAATGTGGTCATTGGCGGTTGGGACCCGGAACGAAACAAAGCCTACACCTATTACGAAACAATTGGCGGAGGCATGGGAGCCGGCGCGCAGGCGGCGGGGGCAGATGCCATTCAATGTCATATGACCAACACGCTCAATACCCCGGTCGAGGCGCTGGAATATGCCTACCCCTTTCGGGTGCACCGCTACGAAATCAGGCGCGGCTCCGGCGGGGCCGGCCGGCAGGTTGGCGGCAATGGCATCCGGCGGGAGATGGAACTGCTTTACGATGCACAGTTGACCCTGCTAACCGAACGCCGGCGCTTTGCCCCCTATGGCGCTCAGGGAGGAGACCCCGGCCAGCCGGGATTTAATACGCTGCTTCGGAGTGATGGCAGCCAGGTTGAACTTTCTGCCAAGGTTTCGCTGCAATTGCAGAAGGGGGATACCCTGCGGATAGAAACTCCGGGCGGCGGTGGGTACGGAGTAGCAGAAGACAACGACAAATCCGGGTCATAAACATGGTAATTGATAACCAGAGTAAAAAAGGCTTTTTCGGTTTGACAAAACCATATTTTTTGGGTTATAATAGCAAGTTGCAGTTGTTGGTGAAAAACGGCTTATTTGAGCCTCATTTTTTTGGGGTAATACCTCAGAGTAATCATTATTAATTAACCTCTCCGTAACTTAATCAAAATATCACTGGTGATAAATCTGAACAATTCAAGAGCAAATGCTCTACTTTCAGGCCCATCCGTACAGGTAAAACGTGATTGGTCTATAATTATTTGTGTCTTATGGTTGGGTGGCAGTGGTTAGGTTTTTAGGCAATACCGCAAAAGTCATCAGGTAAATTAAAGTGACCGGCACTTTTGTGTCTATATTTTAGTAACCGTTCACCCCCCTACCAGAATTATGTCATTCCCGCATGCTTTTAGCG
>CAYWSS010000560.1:0-4285 GCA_964460505.1 uncultured Caldilineaceae bacterium
GGCAAAAGGACGCTACTATAGCGGCTACAAAGGTGTGTGCCTAAGTAGTTACAATGAATAATGAGTAATGAGTAATGAATGACCTGCGACCTTGTCGTCTCAATGGATAATTTAATTTATGTCAAACAGTTATTTGCTTCGATCTTATAAAATATGGCTAATTCTGGGCATTTTGATGCTGGTACTGGTTGCCGCCGAGTCGGTTGCGCTGCATCAGGTCTTTACCAGTAAATTTCCCGGGGCCAACGACTTTTTTGTGCGTTGGCTGGGGGGGCGAGCCTACATTTTGTACGGAACCAACCCCTATGACCGCGATGTGGCCGAAGAAGCGCAAAAGGCCATGTTTGGCCGTCTCACCCGCCCGGAAGACAAAGACGAGGCTTTTTTTGCCTATCCGCTTTATACGCTCTTCTTCTTTTTTCCGCTCAGTTTGCTGCCGTACGCCTGGGCGCAAGCCATCTGGATGACGGTGCTGCAATTTATGCTGCTGGCTGTGACCATTCTTTCCCTCTATTTGTCCGGCTGGCGCCCGCCCCCCCGGCTCTACTGGTTCACCGTTTTCTGGGGCATCTTCTTTTATAACGGGGCGCGCGCCCTTATTTTGGGGCAATTTTCGGTGCTGGTGGCCCTGGCGCTGCTGCTGGGCTTGTGGGCCATCAAACAGCGTCATTTTGGCTGGGCAGGCATTTTTCTGGCCGTGACCACCATTAAACCGCAGATGATTTTTCTGGTGCTGTTATTTTTAATGGTGTGGGCGCTTACCCACAAACGGTGGCGGTTAATTATCAGTTTTGGGGTGAGCATGCTGGCGCTGGTTTTTTCCAGCATGCTGCTGGTGCCCGGCTGGCCGCTGGATTTTGTAAAAAACGCCGTGGCTTACAGTGATTACGTGGCCTTTGGCACCCCGCTGGAAAATCTGCTGCACTATCTGTTTCCCGCCTCCTTTGCCGCGCCGCTCACCGTGATTCTGTCGGCTCTCTTTTTTCTGGTGCTGCTGCCCGGCTGGGGGATAGCCCTTTTTGATTTACGATTTACGATTTACGATTTACGATTGCTGGTTTGTGGACAACCGAAAATCCAAAATCCAAAATCCAAAATTGAGGGGGCGTTTACCTGGGCGGTGATGTCGTCGCTGATTGTAGGCAGCCTCATCACGTTTCGCTCGGCCACGACCAATCAGGTTATTCTTTATTTGCCGCTGTTTTTCTTTTTCTACCGCCTGTCGCAAACTTCTCTCTCCAAAACAAGCGTGAATTTTATCTCAGTATTGATTGAAATTGGGCTGGCGCTATTTATGTGGACGGTCTTTGCCGTCACCATCGACGGTAATTGGGAACACGTGATGATGCACGGCCTGCTTCCGGCATTGATGTTGGTGCTGTACGCGCTGGATTGGCGCGGATTGTGGCGGGCCGCCGGCGCCCTCGAAAGATCATCTGGATTTAGCCGATGAAAAAAACTTCCTCTCCCCTCATTCCGACAGCTTTTATCCTCTGGCTCTTTTTTGTGCTGGTTAGCTTTTTTACCGTGCAAAAACCGTTTGCTGCGGCCAATGCGGCGGCTGTTGGCGGTGCCGCTCTGGATATTTTGGTGGCAATCTGGATTGGGGCAATCGGGTTGGGGCTGGGCCTGTGGATTTTGACCGCGCTGCGAATGGAGCAATTTTCGCTGCCGGAAAAGATGGTTTTTGGCGCAGGGCTGGGGCTGGGGGCGCTGGGCTTGCTGGCGCTGGCTTTGGGGCTGGCGGGGCTGTTTAACCGGCCGGCGGCCTACCTGATCAGCATTGGGTTGAGTATTGCTGCTGCGCCAAAGGTGTGGCCGCTGCTGCGCCAAATATCCCGGCAAAAACCATCTACCCGTGACCGGCCGGGCCGGTTGGCTATTATCTACCTGACAATATTTGTAATACTTACCCTGGCTGTGGCCCTGCTCCCCCCCACCGATTGGGATGGTTTGTTCTATCACCTGACCGGGCCTAAATTGTATATCCGGGCCGGTACTATTTTTAGTGGATTTGATGTCCCCCACTTTAACTTTCCCTCACTGATGGAGATGCTCTTTGCCTGGGCCATGTTGCTGCGTGGCGACATCGCCGCCAAATTGGTGCACCTGGTTTTTGGATTTTTGCTGGCCGGGCTGGTTTTTCTGACTGCCCGCCGGTTTTTGGGCCAAAAAACGGCCTGGCCGGCCCTGCTCATCTTAACCGGCATGCCCATGGCCGGCACCCTGTCCAGCTGGGCTTACAACGATCTGGCCCTGGCGTTTTACCAACTGGCCGCAATCTATTCAATTATCAATTATCAATTATCAATTAAAAATGAACAACGGAACCAACCTGCAAATCAACGAATCGGCGATTCAGCAAATACCGGCAATTCCTTATTCCCTATTCCTTATTCATTACTCATTACTCATTGTTCATTATTAATTCTTGCCGGTATCTTCGCCGGGCTGGCAATGAGTCTGAAATACACCAGCTTCGTTACCCCGCTGGTTATTGTGGCGCTCATTGTGTGGGTCTCGTTTAAATATTTTCGTAATACGCAATACGCAGCACGTAATAGTTTTATTGTCCTGGCCGCTTTCACGCTTCCCGCCCTCATTATCGCCTCTCCCTGGTACATCAAAAACTGGGCGTTTACCGGCAATCCGGTTTATCCTTTTTTGTTTGGCCTGTTTGGCGGAAAGAACTGGGATGCGTTTCGGGCGGCGTGGTACGCCGGCGCGGATACGGGCCTTGGCCGGCAGCCGGGTACCCTGCTGGCTCTGCCCTGGCTGCTGACCCTTGGCGTGCGGGATGTAAATTTTTGGGATGGCCGAACCGGGCCGCTGTTGCTGCTGTTTCTGCCGCCGGTAATCTGGGCCGGCGTCACCCGCCGCCTCGGTAATCGAGCGTTGCCGGGGGCCGGCGGCGTGTTATTGCTGTACGCGCTGGCCCATTTTGGGGTGTGGACTTTGGGCGTAATTTGGTCCCGCGCCCTGTGGCAGTCAAGGCTGCTGCTGCCGGGGCTGGTGGCGCTGGTTCCCGTTACGGCGTGGGTGTGGGCCAACCTGTCAACGTTTGATCTGCCTCGCTTCTCGTTGAGTCGATTTGTAAATATCGCCGTGGCTTTAACGTTGGCCCTCGCGCTGGTAGACATCGGGCTGCTCACCCTAAAAATCAACCCTGTCCCCTATTTGGCGGGGCTGGAAACACGGCCGGCCTACCTCACCCGCCGGTTGGGCGCGTACTATCCCGCCATGGAGGAAATCAACAAACAGTTGCCGGCCGAGGCGGCAGTTTTATTTTTGTGGGAACCGCGCAGCTACTACTGCCAACGCGATTGCCGCCCGGACAGCATTCTGGATGAGTTTCCTCACCGGGCACACCAGTACGGCACGGCTGAGGCCATTGCGGAAAATTGGCGCAAGGCGGGCCTGACCCACGTGCTGGTGCATCGCACCGGCCTGGATTTTATGCGCAATGAACTGCCGGGCACTGTGGATGAGGAGCTTCTCAACGACCTGCAGCGCACCTATTGGCGCGAAGTGGCCGATGTGGCCGGGGCCTACCAACTGTACGAGTTAAAATGAGGGGACTTTAGGAGTTTAAGAGGGGGACCAATACTGCGTATGCGTATCCAAAACCTGTTACGCAGCCCGCAATATTTTTAACTCCATAAAATTCCAAGGCCCCGAAATGATTATTCAATGAAACTGAGCAAACGTGATTTTTTACTACTGGCTGTGGTGATTTACTTCACCTTCATTGGCGGTACGTTTTACAGCCAGCTTAACTTTTTCTTGCGCGTAGCCAACCAGATTATTGCCACCGTAATTCTGGGCGTTTGGCTGTTTGGCAGGCTCAAACAAAAAGAAGGGCTGCCCCGCACCCTGTTAGATGTGGGGCTGGCGCTGTACGTGTTTGTAAATTTTGCCGGCGCAATTTTTGGGCAGTCGCCGCGTTTCAGTCTGGAAATGCTGTGGTTCACCCTGATCCACGCCCTGACCTTTTATTTCCTGGTCGATTTGATTCGGCGGGGGTGGGGGCCAAAATTGGTCTGGGCCATTTATATGGCGGCGGCCGTGGTCTGTCTGATTGGCCTGATAGAGTTTTTGGCCTGGTATGTGGGCACTCCGCTGTTCGGTCTATTTTCTCAGGGCTGGGTTGAAATTGGCGGCTGGCGCCACCCCATCCCCCCCCATATTTACCGCCTCAATATTACCCTCAACGGCTCCACCCCGCTGGCCCCGTCTCTGGCGCTGCGTATTCCCCCCGCCCTCGGCTTTTTTTTTACGGCTTCGC
>CAYWSS010000561.1:0-4280 GCA_964460505.1 uncultured Caldilineaceae bacterium
TCGTGTTAATTCGTAGCAAATTCTTTACTTTGATCCTGCAAAATCCTGTAGAGCCAAAGCTTATTTACTACAATTTTTTCTTAAATCGGGTGGCGGCCAGTATCATCACCACCGCGCTAAAAATCAGTACAGCCACCACCTGATCCCACAACAATTCCACACCCACGCCTTTCAAAATAATGCCGCGCATAATCACCATCGCGTATCGAGCCGGAATCAGGTAGCTGATGGCTTGCAACCAGCCCGGCATGGCATCGATGGGGAACATAAAACCGCTCAAATAAACCGTGGGCAAAATAGTGGCAAAGGTCAGCAAAAAGGCCTCAAGCTGGGTGCCGGCCACCGAGGAAATCAGGATGCCGAAACCCAGCGCGGTGATAATGAATAACCCCGATAGCACCAACAGCTCCACCACGCTGCCGTTGATGGGCACGTTAAACAGCAGCACGCCAATCACCAGCACCTCGATGATAATGAAGAGGGAGATAAATATATACGGCACCACCTTGGCTACAATCAGCTCGATGGGGCGGATGGGCGTTACAATCAACTGCTCGATGGTGCCCAGTTCCCGCTCGCGCACAATGGCGGTGGAGGTGAAGAGGGTGGTAAACATAAACAGGATGATGACCATCATGCCGGGAATCATAAAGTGAGAGCTTTCCAGGTTGGGGTTGTACCACACCCGGGGGCGCACTTCCACGCCCGGCAGGTTGCCGACGGCTGCCGGATACTGCTTCTGGATGGTTTGAATTGAAACCGCCTGCCCCACCTGCTGCGATGCTGAAAACACGGTATTGGCCACCGTCGGGTCGGAACCATCAATCAGAAATGCGGCGTCTACCCGTTGGCCGGATACAATTTTGTTGCCGTACCCGGCAGGAATAACCAGTGCCCCGCGCACATCACCCCGGTCAATCAAGGTGGTCAGGTCATCTTCCCGATCTACATATTCCACAATGTCGAAGTAGTTTGAGGTTTGATACGATTCCACCAGCGAGCGACTCTCCTGCGTTTTGTCGGCGTCGTACACGGCAGTGCGCAAATGTTCGATGTCGGTGGTGGCGGCGTAACCCAGCAGCACCAGCATAACCAGCGGCTGCACAATCATAATGGCCAGCGTGCGCGGGTCCCGGATAATGTGGGTTAATTCTTTTCGGGTTAAACTAAATGTTCTGCGAAACATTTCATCCAAACCTTACGTTGCTCTTTACAACCAGGGGTTAGGGGTTGGGAGTTGGGAGTTAGGAGTTAGGAGTTGGGAGTTGGGAGTTAGGAGTTGGGAGTTAGGAAAAACAGTAATCTTTGATTTCAGACCCCCGTTTTCATCACCGGCTGTCGTCCGGTTGGGGACTGTCACTCTTCTACTCAATCAGCAAGCCATCCAGAAACAGCGAGGTAATCTGTTCAATCAAATTGTCGATGGAAATATCATCGTAGCGAGAGTCCACTCCGGATTGTTTCAATGCGATATTTAGCAGCAACGCCCCCATCATCGAGCGGATAACGATAACGGGATTGATCTGCCGAAACTCATCGGCCTTGGTGTGCTCCTGCACGTACGTTTCCATATGCGCGGTTACCGGCAGAACAATCCGTTGATAGACGGCTTCGCGCAGTTCAACATCGTTGAATATTTCCGCCAGCAACGGGGCCATCATCGAGCCGCGTTCCGAAATTAGTTGAAAGCGGTCGCGAATAATGGCAGCAAAAAGCTCTCTGGGGTTTTCGGGAGGAGTCTCCGCAATGACAGTTCTGAGGGTCTCTGCGCCGATGAAATCGACCATTGCCAGCAGCAAGTCCCGTTTGTTGCCAAAATAGTTGTAAATGGTTCCTTCCGAAACTCCGGCAGTTTTGGCAATTTGCTTGGTGGTGGCTTTGTGATACCCGTTTGCGACAAATACCTGCGCAGCGCCTAAAATAATCTGGGTGCGCCGGGCCTCGGCCATTTGTTCCTTAAAATCGATAGAAGAATCTAGCATAGCGTAACAACCTCGATACCAGTGAGTGAGCAAGCGTTCATTTGAGTGAGCGCACACTCATTATATTCCTGATCGACTCCAATTACAACCCCTTAACCGATATAATATTTATTTTTTAAGGTTCAAAGCTACTCTGTGCCCTACAGGAACCCCAATGCGATTACCAGAATACGATCCGCAGGCCACCCGTCAATCCCCTGAATATGAATCTTGCGGTGCTTCCATTTTTGTCATTTTTAAATTCGCGGAAGCACCCGCCCGGTGCGTGTTATGTATTCACGGTACTCGTCGCCAAAATTATCCAGCATCATCTGCTCTTCGCGCGGAACACGGGCAAGATAAACCGGGGCAATGGCAATCAATCCTGACAGGCCGGCAATCCAGTTGTGCAGCAGCAGCGCTTGCCCGCCGGCCCACAGCCAGTGAGCGGCATACATGGGGTGGCGAATGTGTTTATACACCCCGCTTGTGACCAACGCATGATCTTCCTGAATTTCCAATGTTGGCGACCAATGACGGTCCAAATCGGCGTGTGAGCGCCACAGTAACCAATTTGCGGCCACAAACAACACCGTTCCCACCACGCCTAAAATCCATTTGGGCCACGGAGACAGGCGAAAGTTGGCAAAGTTCAGCCAGCCGGTGAAGACGTATATCAGCCCCAAAATCTGGGCCACACCCCACAGCGACAGCAAAAACATCATCAATCCGCCTTCTGATTTTGCAGCTACCGCGACATCTTTTTGGTACCGTTTGCCGTAAATGCTTCGGACAGTTCCACCAACTACCAGCCCAACAAAGAAAACAGTCTTAAAAATGATATTTAGCATAATTTTCTTCAACTCCAATCAATAACAATTAACAATGAGTAATAAGTAAATTATTCATTGTTCATTCAGAAGTTCACCAAATGACATAATATTGTCTCTCACTCCCATTTTTGCCGGCCCAAAAACCAGACGGCCAGCGACATCACTACCGAGCCAATCAGCAAGCCGGCCAGCAGGTGCGGCCACCAGGCTTGCAGCCCAACGCCCTTCAGCAAGATACTGCGGAAGATAATCATGTAGTGGTAAATGGGAAACATGTTGGCAATTTTCTGCAAAATATCAGGCATATTTTCCACAGGCACACCGTACCCGGAAAAGAAAAACTCGATCATAATCCACATAAAGGCCAGCATTAATGCCTGCACCTGATTTTTGGAGTAGGCCGAAATCATCAGCCCAAATCCCAATTCAATCAGGATAAAAATAAATGATACTGACAACAGCAGCCCCCACGAACCGCGCATAGGGATGCCAAAGGCCAGCATGGCCACGGCCAGCATAGTTAGAAACGAGACGTAGCCCAAAAGCACCGCCGGTACAGATTTGGCCAATATCAACTCTGCCCGCCGAATGGGGGCCACCACCAGTTGCTCCAGCGTGCCCAACTCGCGCTCGCGGGCAATGCCAATAGCGGCCACCACCATTGAGATGGCAAACAGAATCAGCCCCAATTCTGACGGCACGGTGTACACCGATTTTTTCATTTCTTCGTTGTAGCGCACCCGCAGCCGGGGCTGTACCAGCGAAACATCCAGATCATTGCCGCCGTTCCATTGGGTGAGCGCATCCTGATTCAGTTGCTCGGTGGCTCCCAACGCCGAGTTAAGCGCCTCTCGGGCGGAAATAGGGTCGGCTCCATCCAGGATAAAGGCCACCTCCGAGGAATCACCCAGAGGCGATTGCAGATTTTGCCCGTAATCGGCAGAAATGACAATGCCGGCCACAACCTGTCCACTTTCAAGGTAAGATGTCACCTCGGCGGGGCTGTCCAGCACATAATCAAAATCAAACGTTTCAGAATTGTGCAGGGCTGTTAAAAACGTGCGGCTGGCATTGCTGTGGTCCAAATCTACAATGGCTGTGGGTAGATGATGAACAGGGGCCGACGTGGCCCATGCCACCAGCGACATTTCCAGCACCGGGCCAATGATAATCAGCGGCGCCATAATTTTGTTGCGACCCAGTTGCAACATTTCTTTTAAGACTAACATCCAGATTCTGTGTAGCATTTTTTTATCCGTAATCAGTAGCAGGTGGCAAGTAAGAATTCTGTCACCTGCCACCTGTCACCTGCTATTTGCTATCTCAACTTCTTTTTAAAGAAAAACACCGACAATAGCGTCATCATGGCGGTCAGCGCCAGCAGCATGCCGGCAGGTTCTGCCAGGGTTTCGATACCCTGCCCTTTAACCATCAAGCCGCGAGAGATGGTGACAAAATGGGTTGTCGGCAGCATGCCGGATTCTTC
>CAYWSS010000562.1:0-4277 GCA_964460505.1 uncultured Caldilineaceae bacterium
CAAAATGGTTTGCGAACATTAGCAGCAAGCCATCATCGCTGCCCAGATTATTGAGCACGGGGGTGAGGGCGGATATAAATTGATCCCAGTCAGAAGCGCTGCCGTTCTTTGTAACCACCTGCGAGCGGTCGGGGTCGTACATGGTTAGAACAGAGGCCTGGGTAAAAATGTCCGATGCGCCCAGGCTGGCGGGGTGGTCGGGGTTGCCTTCCAGTTTTGTGGGGCGGCCCATGTGGCTTTCTACCAGTACGCCGGTGGCTATTCCGCCAAATAGCGTCGCCGAGGCAAAAAACAGGGGGGTGCCCGGTATCATATGCTCTGGGGCATCATTGTAAGGCACAATTGTTTCGGGCGGCTGAGCCCGGCAGGCAGTTAAACCGGCCAATGCAAATGACGCGCCCATTAGTTTCAAAAAGTTGCGGCGGCTAAATGAGCCTAGCAGTTCGGTCGCACTTTCCGGAAATTCACGGTGCAAGAATTTTTGAAAGGTTTCGGTATTGGCTACTTCATCAAGCCCCCGCCAGAACTGTTTTCCCTGTCGTTTCGATAGATGGTTCCGAATTTCTGACAGATCTATTCGTTCTTTTTCCATAACTTTACTTCCCCTTTTATCTATCTTCTTTAGCCGTTTCCAATATTAGTGGTGACAAACAGAGCAGTCGGTAATGTTGAACTGTTCAACATCAACATGATAATCTTCTACTAACTGGGCCTGCATTGCGGCCAGGTCTGCCGGGTCTGCCGGGGCTTCCCAGCGCATGTTAAAGACTTCGGCCCGGGGCCGGATGTTATCCTGCCGGTTACGGTGACACTTTAGACACCATTCCATATGCAGCGTTGATTGTTTGCGCATCAACGGCATTTCATTGACCTTGCCGTGGCAGGACACACAGGCCACACCTTTATTCAGGTGAATGCTGTGATTGAAGAATACATAGTCGGGCAGATCGTTAACCCGGACCCATTCCAGCGTCTCATCATTTTGATAGCTTTCAATCACCGGGGCCAGCATCGGGCTGTCGGACCAAATTTGGGAATGGCACCCCATACAAATTTCGGTTTGGGGTACGCCGGCAAACGAGGACTCTTCGACATAAACGTGACAGTAGCGACACTGAAGATCAAGGCCATCAACGTGATACTCATGGCTAAAAGGGACCGGCTGTTCCGGAGCCACTGAAATTTGGGTCCAAAAAGCAGATCGGCCAAAGGTGGCCATAAAAACAAAAAGGCCGACAGCCGATAACACAACACCTGCCACAAATAACTTGCCAATTGCATTTACAAGGGGATGAAATATCTGGGCCATTTATTATCCCTTTCTCACTATTTTCTAAACTGTTTCTGCCTGGTAGGCGTAGGCTTCTTCGGACACGGTGGGTTGTTCTTTAAAGTTATCGGCCGGTGGCGGAGATGTAGATTGCCACTCTAACCCTTTTACGCCCCAGGGGTTAGGGCCAGCCTGTTTGCCCATAAACATGGACCAAATAAAATAGATTCCGGGGATGAGCAGGCCAATGGCCATAATGACGCCCCCATCCATTGATATCTGGTGCAGCCACTGGTAATTGATGGGATAGGCATTAACTCTATTGGGCGCACCCGCAAAGCCCAACACAAGGTACGGGAAAAAGGCCATATTGGCCCCCAAAAAAATAACTCCCGCGGCAATTCTGGCCCACCCTTCGGCGTACATTCGCCCCGTAATTTTAGGCCACCAGTAGTGGATAGCAGCCAAAAACGCGGTAACACCGCCCCCCACCATTAAGTAGTGAAGATACCCCACCGTAAAGTAAGTGCCTTCCAAAGTAAAGGCGGATGAGGGCATACCCAGGAACAGGCTGCTCACGGCAGCTATGGTAAACAACCCGATAAATGCGTAGGCAAAAATCATCGGGGCCTCAAAGGAAATAGAAGCGTTGTAGAATGTAGCGGCCCAATTGAGAATTATTGCCATAAACGCTATGGTTAACAAAAGGGAAAACAGCGAGAACAGAAATGTAGCAAAGGCAGGTTGTCCGCTAACCAGCAGGTGCGTTCCCCAGCTTAACAGGGTAAACGAGGCGATGGCAAAGATTGTATTGACGGCATATTTATAATTAAAAATTCGTTTGCGGGAAAAGGCGGTGATGATTTCGCTGATTATGCCAATGGCCGGCAAAATCATAACGTATACGGTTGCGTGAGCATACATCCAAAAGAGGTTCTGAATAAGAAGGAAATTACCCTTAAACCCCATAGAAACCAGCCCCATTGAGGTCAGCGTGGCCAGACTGAGCATAGTCACAACAAAAACCAGGGCCGGTGTTCCCAATAAAACAACCACGCCGGCTGCATAAACAGACCAGACAAACAGCGGCAAACGATTCCAGGTTAAACCGGGTGCCCGCAGCCGGTGAATGGTTGCAATCATATTAACAGCAACCATAATGGCAGAAAATCCGGTAATCAGCAGCGCCAGAACAGCCGCTAACAGGGTAAACCCACCGTGAATAGTGCTTAATGGAGAGAGTATACCCAAAAGCTTTAACATAAAAGGGACAGCCCCTTCTGAAAAATTGGTGGCATAGGGAGTTACAAAATTCCACCCGGTGTCAATACCACCCACAGAGATTACGCCGCCCAAAAGTAATCCCCCCAAGAGATACACGTACCAGCTTGCCAGGTACAACCGGGGAAAGGCCACCCGGCGGGCGCCAATCATCAGCGGCACTAAAAAGCCGCCGAACACGGCAAACAGAGCCGGCACCAGGAAAAAGAAGGTCATCATAATTCCGTGCAGCGTAAACAATCTGTTATAAATATCTGCGTCAAAAATATCTGCCGGAGCTGTCGCCAGTTCGGCTTGCATCACCAGGGCCAGCGCCCCACCCAATCCAAAAAATAAGGGCAGGGTTGCCAGGTAAAGAACCGCGACCCGCTTGTGGTCGGTGGTCAGTAGCCACGATTTAATATCGTAGCTAAAATTAAGATAATGCACTTTTGGTTTGGAAACAGGAATCTCAATAGATGGGGTATTTATCATTATAATTCGTACTCCTCCATCACATCCGGTCTTTCTACTTTTTGAGTCGGTTATCACAAACAGGGGTGGCTAATGAGCGGTTCGCAACTGTAAAGGGCCAGGGCGAAACACGCGATAAATTCTATCACACCTTGAAGTTTTGTCAATTGCTTATGGTAGTGTGGTAGTGTGAACATTGTTAAATAAGTATAAAATCTTTATGGGTGGATTAGACGTTAACCACTCAACGCTGCCAAAAAACAGAGTTTTACGCTGAATTTGGATAAATTTCAAACAAAAAATTAATCCTGGTAATTGTTTTTACTACCCCATTTTAATCCATTTACCTACAAAAAAATCATCCTTACGAATGATAGAAAACCAACCCCGAGGATGATTTTAACTGAGCAGAATATGCCTTTGCGTTCTTGCTTTTTGATTTTAGAGTGGTATAATCATCGACGGGGGGATTACCTCAATATAATCTAAAATCCTCAAAAAGCTCTTCCGCGATAGATCATTAGCCGGCCGTTTCTATTTTAGAAACAACCCTGTGGACTTCGATACCTGAAGCGGACTCCAAAAACTTCAAACGTATTCTCCAAATGATACGTTTAGAAATGGACACCTATCCGGCAACTGAATAATTTGTTTGGGATATAACCCTAACGGTTTTATCTGATGTTTCATTATTTGGTGATTTTTATAATAACAACGTGTTGCGCATTTATAAAACACAAACTTACAACGCAGATAAATTTAAAGTGGGTGATGTCACAAGGTTACATCCAATTTAAGCCGCTTTAGTCATACTACCACCTGAACTAATCTAATATTTTGTTATTTTACTCTTTTTCAAACTGGCGTTTTTTCAGTTGAGTTTTGGGTATCTATTTAACCTAACTCTTTCACAAAATTGGTGATATCGATCAATCAATAGAATTTGCGCGTACAATGGCGACGATGGCTGATTTTTGTGCTCCAAAAAATACGGTCACAAATAATAAGGGTGTGTTGTAACTGAGTCATCAGCGTCGCCGGCCGGCGGGTGCACGACTGGCCGCCACCGGCCAACAGGAAAGCGACGATCAGCATCGACCACCCATCTGGCTGTCTTCCGCGCTCACCGGACGATCCGCACGCTGTCGACCAGGGCGTCCACGCCGTCGCCCTCGAACAGGTGCAGAGCGCGCTGGGCGGGGTTGGCGCCGACGTCGAGGCGAGACCAGAGCGGAGCCAGGAGCTGCTCTTCGCCTCGTCCGCGACGCTGCAG
>CAYWSS010000563.1:0-4273 GCA_964460505.1 uncultured Caldilineaceae bacterium
ATAGGCTCGGTTAATGGCTCCTCGCCAGTGGCTGTGATTCAAATTGTCACAGGCAGTTTGCAGGTCGTCTTTTGCTCTGGTTAAATGAGCATGGATGTAGACCCCTTGGGTTGCATTGTCCACAGTTCAATCCCGTCTCGTTCAATATTGCGAATTAGCAGCGGTTGTTGCTTGCACAGTTTCGTGTACGCTGATTCATCCTTAACAATCACTGACATAACAAAATTGTGGGTCAGTTCGACATCCCATGCTATGCCGGCTATTTCATTCCAATGATCCCAGTAGTCGTTATCGTCAGGCATCCGGATAACGACAAACACATCCAGGTCTGATTCATCATCAAATTCACCCCGTGCCTTTGAACCAAAGATAATCAGCTTTCGAAAATCTGGACCATAATAGTCGTGGAGGCGCTCAATAAAAGCAATCAGTCCGGCCTTTTCATTTGGTTGGAGAGCCGGTAATTTATTGACTTCCGAGGTTATCAATAATGGTTGGCTGGTAACATTTATGGGCCGTTTTACCCCTGCCGTAGCGGAATTGCCAGCGATTGGGCCTGACCGGCAGCGTGGTAGCTGCTGCGAACCAGCGGGCCGCTCTCCACCCAGCGGAATCCTATGCCCATGGCGATGTCACGGTATTCGTTGAACTCGTCGGGATGCACGTAGCGGTAAACGGGCAAGTGCAGCGGCGTGGGGCGCAGATACTGGCCGATGGTTAAAATATCAACGTTGTGCGCTCGCCAGTCGCGCATTACCTGGATGATTTCTTCTTTGGTTTCGCCCAGCCCGACCATAATGCCGGTTTTGGTAATGGCCCCGGCATCCAGCTCTTTTGCGCCGGACAGCACCTTGAGAGTTTGCCGGTAGTTGCCCTGAGGGCGAACGGTGCGGTACAGGCGGGGCGCCGTTTCGGTGTTATGGTTCAAAATTTCCGGTTTGGCAGCCATCACCTCCTGCAGCGCCGCCCGATCTCCCTTAAAATCAGGGATCAGCACCTCGATGGTGCAGCCGGGGACCGCTGTGCGGATTTCCCGGATGGTGTTGGCAAAAATGTGGGCGCCGCCGTTGGGCAGATCATCCCGATTGACGGAGGTGAGCACGCAGTGGTTCAGGTTGAGGGCGCTCACGCTGTCCGCCACGCGGCGCGGTTCGTCTTCGTCCAGCGTGGGCGGGCGACCGGTTTTGATGTGGCAAAAGCCGCAGGAGCGGGTGCAGGTATCGCCCATTAGCAGGAAGGTGGCCGTGCCCTGCGCCCAACATTCGCCCAGGTTGGGGCACATGGCCTCTTCGCAGACGGTGTTTAATTGGGCCGAGCGCATCATCTTTTTGATACGGGCGTAGTTTTTTCCGCCGGGAAGACGTACTTTCAGCCAGTCGGGTTTTCGTTTGGGAAGGTTGTTTTCTGTTGTGATGTTGTTGGGATTAATCAGTTTCATCGAAGTTAATTGTCCTGTTGATAAATTTTTAGACGGCTTCCAGTTCAGTTAACGCTTCTTCCAGAAACCAGGTTACTTCATTAATTCGGGGAAGCGGAGCTTCCAGTTGATCCAGCGCGTTGTCGATAATGGGCAGCAGGGGGGCTTTATGGGTGCGGGCCGCTCGAACCCGGGCCAGCCGCAGCCGCCGAATGGCCTCGTTGAGGTTGGTTGCCCCGTACAATTGGTCAACGGCGCTGAATATCAGGTCCATCAAACTATCGGGCAGCGGCGCAAGGCCGGCGGCTACCTCGTTGATTTGTTTGGGGCCGGAGTAGGTGCGCGGTGCGACGGGCTGCGGAGAATTATCCCATGTGTCGCCGTAGCTGTCTTTCAGGGTTTCAAAGGCTCCGTTGAAAAATACATACACATGCTGGTTCCACAAGACGGTGTTGACTGCGTCGTACACTTCGTCCGGGTTAGAGCTGTGGGCCACCAGTTTGCCGTGTGCCGGCTCTAAATCGTCATCTTCCTCAGAAGAAATAATAAAGGCCAGCCACTCGTTGGGAAAGATTTCGGCAATATCTTCGATGAGCGGCAGTCGCTCAAGTTCTGTCATTGTATTGTAGGGACAATCACATTGACAGTCATCCCCGCACAGGCCGGGGGTTTTGCAGCCGGTTCTCTTGGTAAATGGCTCGGCATACCAATTTTCGGGGCCGGAAAGTCGCCCTCCTGTAGATCCCTCCTCCGGCGTTGCCGTTTGTAACGGGATCGTTAGATCCGGGTTGAACAGGTTAATTTCAGTCAAAAAAATCCTCGCTTGCTTGTAATTTACGGATAGTATTATACGTGCGCAACAGGCAAAAATCAACGAGATGCGTTTCAATTTGAGGACAAATTTTATCTAACCGCCGAGCGTGCAAAGTTCGCAGAGAAAAACTATAGAAACCCTTGTGTTTCTGGCGGCCTTGTGCGATAAATTTTCGATACATCGTTAAATTTGTGACCGTGCCAAGTATGGTTTTTCGGAAATTCCGAGTGATGGTAGAATAGGCCCGTTGCGATATTTTAAATTCGCCTCACGCAAATCAAACTTTGAAAACTCCGAGGGCTTCCCCTATGTTTATGGCAGAGCGCGTAAGAAACTTTGGCACAACCATTTTTTTTGAAATGACCACCCTGGCCAACCAGCACCATGCGGTCAATTTAGGGCAGGGCTTCCCCAATTTCCCCGGCCCGGATTTTCTCAAAGAGGCAGCCATCAAAGCTATTCAGGACGATGTGAACCAGTATGCACCGGGCAGCGGGCAGCCTCGCCTGCGGGAAGCCATCGCCCGGAAAATGGCTCGATTTTATGGGCTGCCGGTCAATCCCGACACCGAAGTAACTGTGACCACCGGTGCCACCGAAGCGATATTTGCCACCATTCTGGGGTTGGTAAATCCTGGCGACGAGGTGATTATTTTTGAACCTTTTTACGATTCTTACCTGCCCGCAGTACAGATTGCCGGCGGTGCGCCTCGATTTTATACGTTGCGCGACCCGGACTGGAGCATTGATCCGGATCGGCTGGCGGCTCTCTTTTCTGACAAAACCAGGCTCATTCTCATTAACACGCCCCACAACCCTACCGGAAAAGTTTACACGGAGCAGGAGCTGCGTTTAATTGCCGATTTGTGCCAGAAATACGACGTTGTGGCCGTAACAGACGAAGTGTACGAGCATATTATTTTTGATGATTGCAAACATGTTTGTATGGCCACCTTACCGGGCATGTCCAACCGAACCGTTACCATTTCCAGCGCGGGCAAGACCTTTAGCATGACCGGCTGGAAGGTGGGCTGGACGGTGGCTGCCCCAGAATTAACGCAGGCGCTGTTTCGGGTGCATCAATTTATGACCTACTCCGGCGCTACCCCCCTGCAGGAGGCGGTAGCCACGGCTTTACATGCTTCAAACGATTATTACACCGAATTGAAAGCCATGTACCAGTCGAACCGCGATTTTCTGGTAGATACCCTGCGGCAAGCGGGCTTAAAACCGATTGCACCCAAAGGGACATACTTCATTATTGCTAATATTCAAGAGCTGGGTTTCCCGGACGATGTTGCCTTTTGCCGTCACCTGACAGCAGAGGTTGGAGTGGCTGCTATTCCACCCAGCGCATTTTACTACAACCCCGCAAATGGGGCGTCGTTGGCCCGCTTTGCATTTTGCAAAACCCGTGATGTGTTGGAAGAAGCGGCACTCCGCTTGAGAAAACTACAGCCCTACAGTGGATAATTCAATCGTTCGTATGAAATTACGTTGCGACTGCGTCTACTATTTAAGTGTAAAAAAATTCACGATGACAAATCGTCACCCAAAAACTACTCACAGGAGAAACTAACCAATGGGAACCACAAATGTATCTGCTCGCTGGACGGGCGAAAAACTGAACTTCGTAGGCACCGATGTCAAGGGAAACGAAATTCCAATGGGGGGGCGGGACGCGTCGCCGTCTAACCTGATGTTGCTGGGTTTGGCCGGCTGCACCGGGATGGACGTTGTCAGCATTTTGCAGAAAAAGCGGCAAAAAGTGGAAGATGTCCAGGTTGAGATCACCGGGCACAATCCGGATAATTACCCCAAACCGTACCAGGTGGTTGAGATGAAATTTATTGTAAAAGGTGAAAATATCAATCCCAAAGCAGTGGAGCGGGCCATCAACTTGTCCCAAACAAAATATTGTGTGGTTGGTCAAACCTTGCAAAACGAGGTAGAGATAAAAACCTCGTTTGAAATTAACAATGAACAAGGTAACTACTTACCCCCCTCTAACTCCCCCTCAGGAGGGGGGAGGACTTAACTTCC
>CAYWSS010000564.1:0-4268 GCA_964460505.1 uncultured Caldilineaceae bacterium
CGATCTGCTTCGGCTGCAATTTGATGATTACGCCCAGGTGCTTGGCCCGGCCTACCACACCCTTAAAACCTCTGACCACATCTCCCGCTACCGGCGCGATATTGTGAACCGGCTGCAAAAATGGCAGCTCGATAAAAAGTGGCTCAACCGCACCGCCGATGAACTGGCCACCCAAAGTCGTCTCACCCCGGCCCAGGCCACCGACGAAATCAGCCACTACATGCGCTTTATCATCAACCAGTTGGAAAGCCTCGATCCGCTGCTGGAAGAGATTGACCGTCGCCACGCCCAATACCTGCGTACCTCGCTGCGGCAAATCCGGTACCAGCTTGTTTCTGCCGACGGCAGCTTTCAGGACCGGCTGGTGTCGCTGGCGCAGGAAATTTCCAAATTGCAGGCAGAAAATGAACGCCGGCTGCCGGAGGATATGCCCGCTTTTCAGGCGATGCCCGTGCGCCAGCCCGATGCCAACAGCTTTTACACCCTGCCCAAACGACGCGCCCCCTTCACCCCGCAGCCGGTGGTGGCCCCGCTGCTCGACCCGGCCGACGCCCAAACCCTGCGTAATCAGACCTTGCAGGCGTTGAATCTGGCCATCACCCCGGCCAAAATTCAGCATTTTGTCGACGGCTTTCTCAACGGCCACCAATCCATGCACATCAGCCAATTTCCGGCAGATGCCTTTGCCACTGAAGAGGACCTGCCCTGGCTCATCAACACCGTGGCCTACGGCAATCACCCGGAAACCCGCTACGCCCTCGACCCCACCCCCGGCGAACCGGTCAATCTGGGGCCGGTGCGGGTGAAGCCGTTTCAGTTGGTGAAGCGGAATGGGAAGTGATGCGTGATACGTGACGAGTGATACGTGACCTTTGACCACGTATCACGCATCACGTTAGATACATTTTTAATCAACGAGGAAGACGACAGATGACCTTCAGCACAGACACAATTCTAAACACCACCAATCTGCCCGAAAAAAACCGCAAAGATATTCCGCGGGTGATGAACCGGTTGATGGGCCACACTTTTCTTTATCAGGATAAAGATGAAGAAAAGGATGATTATTATTTTGTGCATCGACACCGGGCTATTTTGACGGCTATGTTTTCCGTGAGCGGCTTCACCCTGCTGCACGATGATTACCACCGCATTTTTCAGGTGGTGTCCGATTACAGCTACTGCCGGCAACGGTACAAGCTGGATGAATCGTTGATGATTGTGGTGCTGCGCAAACTGTACGAGGAGCAGGTCGAGCAGCTCAGCCTGGCCAACGACCCGGTTGTCACCGTGGGCGAACTGCGCGAAGAGTACCGCACCATCACCGGCAAAGAGCGCGACATGGGCATTGGCCAGTACGAGGCCATTCTGCGCCGCCTGCGCAACCTCGGCTTGATTGAGCCGCTGGACGGCCGCTCGCTCAACGTCCGCGACAGCGAAGCCCGCCTGCGACTGCGCGGCTCGGTCAAAATGATGCTGCCGGTGCAGACGGCCGGCGAAATGGACGCGTGGCTGCGGAAGTATCGGGTGCAGGATGGGGAGAGTGATGCGTGACACTTGCGCCGGCACGCAGTGCCGGTGTATGTGATGCGTGAAAAGACTTATTCCTCGTTCCAATTTTTTGCGTTGGAACGCATACCTGGACCCTTGGTCGAGTGCGGCAGGTGTGCACGCAAAGTGCAACGCCGGAGCGTTGGAACGAGGAAACGAAGAAAAAAGCAACCTATTTGACCAAGCAACTGACCCGGTTGGATTTTGCAGTCCAGCTTGACCCATTGCCGGTCGCTGCTTGAGCTTTATTTTCAGAGGAGTCGGACAGCCCCAAATGGGACGACAACGAGAATGAAAATCGGGAACACAGAGAACGCTGAACAGACACAGAGACACACAAAGTTCTTAAATTCTTTCTCTGCGCCTCTCTGTGATGACTTTGTGTAACTCCGTGTAACTTTATTTTCAAGGGAGTTCGACAGAATCTGCGATGCAGCAACGGGAATGAAAATCTGGAATCCCAAAGCTAGCTTTGAGATTCCGCATCTATTTTCAGAGGAGTTTACAGTGAAACAATTAACCAGAATCCGCCTCATCAACTGGCATCTGTTTGAGAACACCACCGTTACCTGCCGGGGGACAACCTATTTTATCGGGGTAAATGGAGTGGGAAAATCGACCATTCTCGATGCCATTCAGTTTGCCCTGGTGGGCGGCCAGCGGGATGTAAAATTTAACCGGGCCGCTATGAGCGGCAGCCGCCGCACGCTTACCAGCTACGTGCGGGGCGAGTTGGGCACCGAAGGCAAACGTTTTTTGCGAGGCGATACCACCGGCGTGGTCGCGCTGGAATTCCGCAATTCCGACGGCAGTCACTTTGTGCATGGCGGGCTGATTGACGCTTTTGAAGACGGCCGCTCGCCGGGCATCACCTACTTCGTCATCCACAATGCGCAACTCAACGATGATTGGTTCTTTAAATCCGAAGGGCGACTTTTTGACAGTCGCAGCTTCCGCCGCCACATGGACCATTTCGCCCTGCCCGCCCCCGGACAGGCTCAACTATTTACCCGATTGGAAGATTACCGTTTTCACCTGCTCAACCGGCTGGGGCAGCTTAAAGAAACCTATCCCGCCAAAATTGTAAAAGGGCTGGCCTTTAGCCCGCTCACCAACATCCGGGATTTTGTGCACAACTACCTGCTGGAAGAGAATCTGGTTGACGTGAAAAATCTGCGCGAACAACTGGAAACCATGCGCCACTTCGAGGGGCTGGCCGCCAACATCCGGGAGCGCATTGCCGCGCTGGACCACATCGAAGAGGTGGACCGGGAGCGAACCACCCAGCGCCGCCTGCGCTTGACCAACGGCTACATTCACCGCCACGCCCAGAGCGATGTCCACCTGACCGAGCTCAAAAAATACCGGCTGGAGCTGGACGAAAAACAGGTGGCTCTCAAACGGATGCAGCTTCAGCGCGATTCGCTGAGCGAGCGGCTGTCCTACGCCCGGCAGGCGTTGGTTGATGCCCAGGTAGCCTTGCGCACCGATGTTACCGCTGCCCGCGAACAATCCCTGCGCGAAGAAATTGCTCAACTTACCGCCCAATTGGGCCATCTGCAAGAAAAAGAGAGCGCCATCCGGCAAACCCTCACCCGTGAACTGACCGACGCCCAACACCTGCTAAATCTTCTTTCAGAAGACAAGCGGGACATCCCCCAACCCCTCCGGAAGTTTGTTGATGAATACGCAACACGCAATACGCAATACGATGAAACTCTCGCCGATTTGGCCCCCACCCTGCAAACCCTCGGCTATCACTTCACCACCCAATCTGCCCTTGTCGAGAACGAAAGCGGCCAACTTCGTGAGGAAGCGGAGCAACTCCAGCGCGAAATTAACAAACTGCGCACCGGCGACCGGGTTGCCAGCTACCGGGCCGAAGCCCCGCAATCGGCCCAACTGCGCCAACTGCTGCGGGCCGAACTGGGCCTTAGCGCCGAGCAGGTGGTGCCGCTGTACGAGGTGCTGCATGTGCCCGACGAAAACTGGCAAAACGCCGTCGAGGGGATTTTGGGCCGCACCCGGTTCGACTTGCTGCTGCCGTCGGAATATTACGACGCCGCCATGCGTATCTATCGCAAATATCGGGTTGAGCGCAATCTGCACGGCGTTGGCCTGCCCGACACTGACCGCATCTTAAAAAATGCCCGTTCTGCCAAACCAGGCAGCCTGGCCGCCGAAGTTGAATCCAAACACCCCGCTGCCCGCGCTTTTACGGATTTACTGCTGGGCGGCTACATTAAATGTGACACGCTGGAAGCCATGCGCAACCACCGCACCGCCATTACCCGCAACTGTTTTGTGCGGCGCAACTACACCAACCGCCACCTCAACCCGCTCTTTTACCGTCGCTGGTTCATTGGCGAGCGGGCCACCCCCCGCCAGATTGAGCAGCGTGAGGAACGGCTGGATGCCATCGCCACAGAACTGCAATTGTTGCAACCGCAAGTGGATGGCCTGCACCGGCGGTTGGCGCTGACCCGCGATAAAGTTCGCACCTTTATCGAGTTGGAGCGCGATGTGCCGCTGCTGGCTTGTCTGCCGGAATTGCGGGAAAAACAGCGTGATTTAAAAAAGGAATTGACCGGTCTCGATACGAAATCGGTTGAGCGCCTGAAAAAAGAAGTGGACAATGGCGAGGAAGATGTCAAACGGCTGCAAAAGGAAACCGAGCAAGACGGCGCGCAGAGTGGCGCTTTGACAAACAGGGCATG
>CAYWSS010000565.1:0-4265 GCA_964460505.1 uncultured Caldilineaceae bacterium
TTACCCTACTCCGTTCTCGGTTTTAGTTACCTCACTTATGTATAACGATAAGCTCAGGAGGGGGGAGTTAGAGGGGGGTAAGTAGTTACCGGCATCGTTTCATTCGGCCAAAATGAAGCAAAAGACAGGTTTGCAATTTTCGCCATCAAAATCCTTTCATTCCGCCGCAGGTCCTGCTCTGAACTGGCCGGAAACAAGAGCAGGACCTGCGGCAGAATGGAAGGATTATCTCTCGTTTTTTGGCCTAAAGTGTAAACCTATTATTTGGATACATTGAAGCGGATGCCAAAGGTTCGTAGTCAGGTACGCAGCGCAGCGGAATACTGCCCTGTCTAATGCCACTCCGCTGCGCTACGTGGCTAACCACAAACATTATCCCCCTACTCAATCGTTTTTAAGGTTAAGTAAAATGTGGCCCCGCCATCTATCTTGCCTTCGGCCCACACTTGCCCGCCGTGACGGTGGATGATACGCTGCACCGTGGCCAGCCCGATGCCGGTTCCCTCAAAATCTTCTTCTCGATGCAGCCGTTGAAAGACGCCAAAAAGTTTGTGGGCATACTGCGGGTCGAAGCCGGCGCCGTTATCACGCACAAAAATAGTCACCTCTTCTGATTTTGGATTTTGGATTTCCCTGGCACTGGCCGCCAGGCCAGGCGTGGATTTTCGATTGTCCACGTCAATTTCAGAACCAGTATCTCCCTTTCTCCCCGGCTTCTCATTATATTGTACCACACCTATCTGGATACAAGCGACTGCGCGGGAGGCAGTGTACTTGACGGCGTTGGAGAGCAAATTTACCCACACCTGCCGCAGCAGGGCCGGGTCTCCCTTAACCACCGGCAAGGGGGCAATCTCCCAGGTAATGCGCCGCCCCTCCAGCGCTGTCGACAGGTCTGCCCGGGCTGTCTTGACTAACTCATTCAGTTGGACCGGCCGGGTTTGCATTTCGGCCCGCCCGGTGCGAGAAAAGGCCAGCAGGTCATCAATCAAGTGGCCCATTCTGTCCGATGATTCGGCGATGACGTTCAGGTAGCGGGCAGAGGTGGCCTCCAGGTTTTCTGCCTCGCGGTTGGTAAGCAGGCGCACAAAACCATCAATGTGGCGCAGCGGCGCCCGCAAATCATGAGAAACCGAGTAGGTAAAGGCTTCCAGCTCTTTGTTAGTTGCTTCCAACTGCCGGGCTGTATCAGCAAGACTCCGGTTAGTAGATTGCAGGTCTTGCAGCAGGTTACCCATGCCCAAATTAAGCTGCTCAACCTGGTCTACGCGCCGGTTGAGTTCGGCGGTGCGTTTGGTAACGCGCTCTTCCAGGCCGGCGGCGTGCTGTTCAACCTGCCGGTACAGCCTGGCGTTCCGAATGCCTGTGGCGGCTCCGGCGACCAGCGTTTCCAGGAACCCGGCTTGCTGCTCAAAATTGCGTTCTTCCCCGGAGCCGAGACCCACCACGCCAAAGACTTCCTCTCCGCTGAACAGGGGCATAGCCGCCGCCGAGTGCAGCCCGGCCTGCTTGCATTCATCCCAGGTGCAGCGCATATCGGTATAAATATCACGCGAGTAAATGGCCCGGCCCTCTTTAGCGGCCAGCCCGCACAGGCATTGCCCAAGTTTGTGGGTGGGAAATTCCTGAAAGTCCCGGCCGGCCTCCCTGAACCGGAAAGCCGCCGGGGTTAAATCCTCCCCGCCCTGGCGCAGCAGCAAAAAAGCGACATCGGCCCCGGTGGCCTTGAGAATGCCTTCAACAACCGCCGAGGCCGTCTCTGCCAGTGACAGCGTCCGGTTAACCTGATGGCTGAGCGCGTTAAGGGCGGCCAACTCCTGGTTGCGTTGAGCGCTCTCCGCCTCGGCCTGTTTGCGCTTGGTGATATCTACGAACATCGCCCGCGTGCCGAAAACCCGGCCGGCAGCGTCAGTTTCGGGCAGGGCTTGCAGCAAGGTCTCGATGACCCGCCCATCGCGGGTTAGCAGGCTGCGTTCTTCGGCTTCAAAATGGCCTGCCAGCGCGCGCTGGTAGCCGCCTTCCAGCATTTCGGCCTGCGATTCAGGGGTGTAGAAATCGGCTAACGGGCGGCCTATTAGCTCAACCTGATTGTAACCCAGCATACCGGCGAACAGTTGATTGCAATCGGCCACCAACGGCCTCCCTGCCTGATTGCGGGTGATAGCATACATCACCGGCGCTTCATCGAACAGGTCCCGATAGCGATGTTCCGCCTCCCGCAGCGACTCCTCGACTTGTTTGCGCTTGGTGATGTCTGTGAGCGTGCCAATAAAAACAGTAACCTCGCCGGCGCTGCCCCTAACAGGAACAATATCCCCATGCGTCCAGACAACCTCACCCTCCGCATGAACCCAGCGGTAATCCAGGTGAAATTCCTCGCCGTTTTTAACAGCCCTGGCCCACGCGGTTGTTACCCGTTCCCGGTCATCGGGGTGGATAGCCGGCACCCAATTCAGGTTAAGCGCCTCCTCCGCCGGCAGCCCGACCAGTTCGGCGCATTTTTTGTTGATGTAAACGGTATTTCCCTGCGCGTCGTCAAGAAATATACCCACCGGCGAAGAGACCGTCAAGGTGCGGAACTTTTCTTCGCTTTCCCGCAGCGCCGTCTCCACTTGCTTGCGCCCGGTGATGTTCTCGACTACAGCAAGAATACGCGGTATTGAGCCATCATCAGCATATAAAGGAACCGTGCGTAAATGGAGGTATTGTTCATTTATAAAAAGTTCAAACGAGCGCTCTTTGCCCTCAAACGTCTTTTCGTAATGCTCTCTGATGATGGTCGTTTTATCACTAAAAACCTGTTCCAGAGTCAATCCGATAAATTGTTCCGGATCCAGGTTTTGTTTTTTAAATTCCTGCCCGGATGTAAAACCGACCGTAAAATCTTTTTCAATAACGGACAAAAAGGAATTTGGGTAGTTTTTGGCAATTTGGCGGAGCAGTTTTTCACTCTCCCGCAGCAACTCCTCTGCCTGCTTGCGCTCGGTGATGTCTTGAACAGTACCGGTATAATGGCTTAAATTGCCATTCTCATCAAAGAAGGGCTTACCCTTATTAGTTACTGCCCGTTCGCTGCCGTCATTATGCACAATGCGATACTCAAGCTCATAGGGTTTATTGGCGTTGATAGCTGCCACCGATTCTGAAGTTGCTTTTTCTCTATCTTCAGGATGAATCTGGGTTATACCTATGTTCAACAAGTCGTGTTCTTGATCAGGGTTAAGCCCAAATATACTGTACATTTGCCTGGACCACGTTACCTGTAAGGTGGCCGGGTCCAATTTCCATGACCCAAGATTTGCTACGCTTTCGGCATTTCTTAAGGTGGTTTCACTTTGCTTCAAGGCCGCTTCAGTCTGTGTGCGTTCGGTAATATCTATACTGCTGCTTTGCACCGCGTATCTGCGGCCTTCCGGGTTGGCGATGGCTTGCTCGATGATAAGAAATGTTTTCGGGCCGGCCGGCAGATCAAAAGTTGCTTCATATTCGCGCCCCCGGCCACTCTTTATTATTTGACGGTTAGAGGCCAGATACTGTTCTGCAATCTCCGGTGGAAAAAGGTCGGCCAGGTTCCGGCCAACAAAGTCTTCGGAAGAACCGCCCAACACCCGGGCCGCCTTGTTGTTGACCACAAGATAGTTGCCGGCCTCATCCAAAATAACAATGCCGGTTCCAGAATTAGCAACCAGGTTGCGATAGTTTTTCTCAGAAATTTTGAGTTTCGTCTCGGCTGCCTCGCGCTCGGCAATCTCTTGCCGGAGTTGCACGTTTTTCTCCCCAATTTTCTTTTGGGCCTCCCGTAAAGCCAAATGCGTTTCCACACGGGCCAGCACCTCTTCCGCTTCAAACGGCTTGGTGATGTAATCTACCCCGCCCGCAGAAAAGGCTTTGACTTTATCGGGTGTGTCACTCAGGGCGCTGATAAAGATGACGGGAATATCCCGGGTGTTTTCAGAGTTTTTCAAGCGGCGGCAAATCTCGTAGCCGCCCAGGCCGGGCAGCTTGATATCCAACAGGACCATGGCCGGCAGCCTGGCCTGCATGCTGCGCAGGGCCAGCCCGCCATCGTTAGCAGGCCGTACTGTGTAGCCGGCCTCCTTCAAAAGGCCCGACAAAAATTTGAGGTCCGACGGGTTATCTTCGATTATCAGAATATCCCCCGGGGATGAATGATGCGTGTTGGCGTTGCTCATTTTGATTCTCTCTCAGTTAAGTTATCGACTCAACGCGGAATTGAGGGGTAAATGCAATGAGTAGGTCGGGTT
>CAYWSS010000566.1:0-4261 GCA_964460505.1 uncultured Caldilineaceae bacterium
GGTCGGATATAAATTTTGCTTTATTGCTCAAGACGAGGAACGATTGATCAAGGTTGTGAAACGGCACCAAAACCTGGCTTCTTTCTTGATTCAACTGATTAATGACGACGATAAGCCGTAAGTTTTTATTTATCTTGCAGTGGTGACTAAATTAACTTGCCGTGACGCCAAATTTTGAGTGGTTTATACTGAGCGAATTTGAAAAGAGTGCAATCAAGGGATATGCCAACTTCCTGGGATCAACTCGAAATTTTCAGTCAAAAGAGAGACGAGTTCCTGTCGATACTGATCGAGATTAGCAAAAAAATCATCTAACTGAGTGCAAAACTTGGCAAAAGTGTCCCGGTACTTATCTTTGAAGAACTTCTTGCGGACAAACTTCCACAAGCGTTCAATCGGGTTCAAATTAGGCGAATAAGGAGGCAGATAATCAAGGATAATGCGTTGTTTTTTTACTTCAGCTTTGACTCTGAGCGCGTGATTGTAAATTGGCATTGTCCAAGATCAGGTAAAGTTTGTTTTTGTCAGGAAACTTGAGCCGCAGTAAGCCCAGAAACTCGATCAGCTTATCCTGGTTGATATTATCTGTGGTTAAGAGAAAATAATATTCGTGACCGTGCGGGTCATATGCTCCCAGAACATTATAGCGCCGGCGACCCGTATTGCTGGGAATATAATGGGGGTTTCCCTTCAAACTCCAGGCATAACCGGCCTCGGCATTGTGTTTGAAATGAGCTGCATCACTATATAAGAGCAGGTCATCAGGCCCCATTCGTACCCGCAGCCTTGCTAACCACTGCACAAACTGCCGTTGCAGTTCAGGATCAGCTTTACTGGGTACCAGCCGGTTCTTTTTGTAGCTGAACCCCAGGCGTCGGAGTAACTGCTGCATCCCTCGGACACCGTACTTGACGCCCCATTGCTGCTCGACCCAGGCAATGACCTGAAACGCCGTGGCGTAGATGTTGCTTTTCAGTTCAGCTTTAAGAATTTGCTGTTGTTCCTCGGTCAATCTTGGGCTGGAACCTTGATAGTTGTCTGGCTCTGTGGGTAATTATAGTTGTCGCTGAACATCGCAGCCTCGTTTGCTCGTTCGATGGTTGCCTTAAGTTGGCGTAGTTGTTCGTTATTCGGTTGCAGTTTGAGTTGCGAAATAAGTTTCATATATAGAGAAATTATACCGTAACGGAGGTTAAAATGCAAACAAATGTTCTAAGAAAAGACGCCAACCCCAGCGTAGTCGGTCTGTGACTGCGGGCATAAGCGTTAGCACCCCAGCGTAGTCGGTCTGTGACTGCGGGAAAGCCTGTGGGCTTCCTGTTAGGAACGATTCGTGATGGCCATAGCCCACCTTGAAATCAAGATCACTAACACCACCGGTAACCTGGTCGCCTACGAAACCTTTGAGATTGCCCCGGAAATCGCGGCGAATCTGATCGATACCGTGCCTTCAGACGGCTTCCGCCCATAGCATAGGGCAAGTTATGCCACTTGATGTTAAATTTGCAAAGTACTGTCATTACTCCTGTTTCTGTGCATTTCAAATGACGCACTTTCTCCCCATTTTGGTGTGAGAAAATCATTTATGGCTTTTCCAGGACACAAAATAAATAATACGAGAAGACTCTGACAAAAGTCAGGTCTTTTTTTTAAAAAAATCAGCCTTTGGCTGATAGTCAGGCTCCCGAAATTCTGCCATACTGGATATATAGTTTTTTAGAAAATGATTTTGACTCGTAGCTGCCGCATTCCTATGCGGTGGCGGGTTGGGCGTAGGGATGCCCACCCTGTGCCGCCTTATGAAAGTTAAGAATTTAAATCGGTAATCCCGCATGTCACTCTGAGCGACCAGCGGGAGCGAAGAGTCCCTAATACCGTGTCTTGCAAGGGATGTTTCGAGGGATTCTTCGCTCCGCTCAGAATGACATCTATTACCGGATTATTTATTTAATCTTCATAACCCTGTAACAACCTAAGAGTTCAATTTATACCCGTGTGCAGTATACCCAATTCGCCCAAGGAAAGGCCATGCCAACAATGAGAATACTACTTGCAGATGACAACGCCCGCTTTCGACAACGTGTTAAAGAATTTCTGGCTTCCGAGCCGGACATCCAGGTTATTGGAGAGGCCGCAAACGGTCGGGAGGCCATCTGCAAGGCCGAAGAACTCCTGCCGAATCTGATACTTATGGATCTTATGATGTCGGGGATGAACGGGTTGGAAGCCACTCGCTGGCTTCATAATAAATTGCCGGCCATCAAAATCATCATTTTGACGATGTTTGAAACAGCAGAGTTTCAGGAAGCGGCTATGCGTGCCGGCACCGGCGGTTACGTGGTCAAGAAAAACTTGATCGAGGCGTTGCTACCGGCTATTGCCGGGTAACCGGTACATCTTTGCATAAACCAGCATTATCAGAAGCGCCATTGAAATTCGACGGACACGCATAGGAGCCGCCGATCCACGAGGGGACGGAATTTTCCGGCGTCGCCCGACTTTGCCGAGCAGGTGCAGGAATTTTGGGCAAACCAGGGACAGACCTGGCGTTGTCAATGACTTTATACAAAGAGGGGCAAAACTATGAATAATTCACTTGACAAGCAGTCAACCAGGGCTAACGACCAGCAAGATGCCTTTTTACGCATTAAAGCGGATAAGGTAACGCACTTGCTGGATATGGTGTCTGAGTTGGGACTGGTGGCCACCGGGGTCATGTACCACCCCGATTTGCAGGAACTGGAGTTGGAGGGCTTTGAGACAGCCGTCCATCGCCTGGAACTTCTGATCCGCGAACTGCAAGGCCTCGCCTCCAGTTTGCGGCTGGTGCCCATAGAGGGCGTTTTCAAACGGATGAGGCGGGCCGTGCGCGACCTGACCCGAGAGACCGGTAAGCAGGTTGACCTGGTGATAAAAGGAGAAGACACAGAAATTGATAAAGTGCTGGTAGACCAGCTTTATGATCCGCTTATTCACCTGGTGCGCAACGCGGTAGACCACGGCATCGGCGAGGTAAAAGACCGGCTCGCTGCCGGCAAATCAGAAACGGGGCGCATCACCCTGGAGGCAAGCCAACAGGGGAATGAAATTCAAATTACCGTGGCCGACGATGGCCGGGGCCTGAACCGGGAAAAAATCCTGAAGCGGGCCAGAGAAGCGGGTTTGGTTGGCCCCCACGATGAACCGGATGATGCCGCTATCTGGAATTATATTTTCCACTCCGGCTTTTCAACGGCCGATGAAGTGTCCAATCTTTCCGGGCGCGGTGTGGGCATGGACGTGGTAAAAACAACCATTGAAGCCCTTCGGGGCCGGATAACGGTCACCAGCCGGCGCGGTGAGGGCACGCGCATTACCTTGCACATTCCCCTGACCTTGGCCTTTCTGGACAGCATGGTGGTTCGCCTGCAAAACCAGCTCTACGCCATTCCCATTGATATTGTTGATGAGGTGATCCAACCGCAAGCAGAACAAATTACGCACGCCTCGGCAGAAGAGAGCGAAATGGTCCGCATGCGAGATGATATGGTGCCGGTGTGCCGCTTACAAAACTTTTACGGCCACGAAGATGGGCCGCGCACCCTGACCAACCAGGTGATGGTGGTGGTTCAGACCGGCGGGGGAAACATGGGCTTGCCCATGGATGAGGTTTTGGGCCAGCAGCAAGTAACCATGAAACCCTTGCAAGGGCAGGTTAAAGATATTCGGGCCGGAGCCGGTTATGCGCTCCTGGGGACGGGAGAGGTGGCCCTTGCTCTGGATTGCGAACGATTAAACCAGGCTTTAGTGACAGGAAACGGCTATGGCAAATAATCAAGAAAATAAGCAACAGTCAAAACAATTAAACGGGCCGGCCGGCGCAACCGTAAAAAAATTGAATTTCAGCGAAGAAGACGCCCGCCACTTTGAATATTTAAGGCAATGGATTTACACCCACACCGGGCTTCATTACCCGGAACGAAAATGGCCCCTGCTTTACCAGCGTCTGCGACAGCTTTGCTGGCGGCTCGGCATTGCCGGCCTGAAGGAGCTAAACGAGCATTTGCACCGGGGCGACCTGTCGGACGTTTCCCTGGATCTTGCCTGCGCTGTCTCCACCAACCATACCTACTTTTTTCGAGAAGGGGGGATGCTACAGTTTTTTAAAGAGCAGGTTATCCCCGGTTTATCGGGGGATGAACGGTGGCGCATCTGGAGCGCCGCCGCCTCCAGCGGCGAAGAGGCCTACAGCCTGGCCATTATCCTGACTGAAATGTTTGGC
>CAYWSS010000567.1:0-4255 GCA_964460505.1 uncultured Caldilineaceae bacterium
GCGGGTTTTTAAAGGCGCTTTTGCCAATAATCAGCTTGATAACGAGGGTAACTTTGGACATAAAGACCCTATGAGAAACCCGCGAGGTCTTTCTCCGACAAGCTGCTAGTATCCAGTAATCGAGGTTTTTTATGCGGATTGCAATTATTGGCGGGGGAATAATGGGGATTTGCCTGGGATATTTCCTCTCGCAACAGGGTGCAGAAGTAGAAATATTCGAAGCCTCCCCCTTTCCGGGAGGGCTGGCCGGGCCGCTTCAACTAGAAGATGGGACATCTATTGACCGTTACTATCACGCCATTCTTTCCAGCGACAGCCATTTAATTCAGCTTTGCGCAGAATTAGGCATTACCGATCAGTTGCATTTTGGCGAAACCCGGATGGGGTTTTATTATCAGAATAAAATCCACTCCATGAACAGCGCCCTGGAATTTCTCCGCTTTCCGCCGCTGGGCTGGATTGACCGCTTTCGATTGGGCCTGACAATTCTATATGCCCAATTTATTCGGGATTGGCGGCAGTTGGAAGGTATCAGTGTAGAGGCCTGGCTGGTAAAACTTGGCGGGCGCCGCACCTTTGATAATATCTGGCGGCCTATGCTCAACGCCAAATTTGATGGCGGCTTTGAAAACACCCCGGCCACCTACATCTGGTCGCGGCTGGTGCGCATGAAATCGACCCGAGGCGGAGCCAACCAAAAAGAAGAAGCCGGCTATCTTGTGGGGGGATACATTACCCTGCTAAAGGCCATGGCAGAAAAAATAAAGGCTGCCGGCGGCCAGATTCATTTGGGTTGCCCGGCGCAGGAAATAATTATTGACCGGGGGCAAATTCGCGGGGTGCAAATTAATCAGGAAATCCGTTCTTTTGACGCCACCGTGGTTACATCGCAACTTCCAATTTTCCAAAAACTCATCCCCAGAGCCGAGCACACCTATCAAAAATTTCTGCAACAGACCGGCTATCTGGGCATTGTTTGCCCGGTTCTGGTGCTGGATCGCCCCCTAACCGGCTACTGGACCATCAACATTACAGATAACCGGATTCCCTTTACCGGCATTATAGAAACAACCAGCTACATCAATCCTCAACATGTGGGCGGGCATCATCTGGTATATTTGCCCAAATATACGGCCCCCAACAGCCACTGGCAACACATGCCTGATGATGAAGTTCGTAAAATTTGGCTGCAAAACATAAAAACCATGTTTCCGGAATTTGACCACAGGTGGGTACGTCAATTCCCGGTTAACCGCAGCCGCTACGTTGAGCCAATGCACCCGCTAAACTCGTCAAAACTTATTCCTGCGGTCAAAACGCCTGTTGATAAGCTGTATCTGGCCACGACGACCCAAATCTACCCGGCCCTGACCAATGGAGAATCGGTCAGCCGGCACGCCCGCCGGGTTGCTCACTTAATCTTTAAAGAAGCCGGAATGTTGATGCCTGAGTTAGAAAATGTAACCGGTCAGGTAATAAACCATATTTTTGCTTGATGACCAGCCTATAGTAATATCGCGTCTGGGTTCTATTTATGGCAAATTCTTTTTTCACCTTTATAGTATTACCCTGCAACCCTGCAACATTTGCGTTACGCTTTGCGGCGAGAATTCCTTACTCGACTTTGGCCATTTTTAAAGCGGATGAACGCGGAAAAAAATATTTTAAATATCCGCGCTTGTCTGTTCTCGTCTGCGCCCTTAATAAAATGTGTCCAAATTTCCTGCGTTGCTTATTGAAGAACAACTCTATTATTCATTGTTAATTTAAGGAGCATACATCCTAATGAAAATTCTGGTTACCGGCGGAGCCGGCTATATTGGCAGCACCGTCGTGGCACAACTGGCTGAATCCGGCGAATCCGTTGTTGTTTTTGATAACCTGTATCAGGGCCACAAAGAGGCGGTACACCCCGACGCCACTTTTGTAGAAGGTGATTTGTGCGATCGGGCCGCCGTAGACGCCGTTTTTAAACAGCACCAACCTGAAGCTATTATGCACTTTGCCTCTCACACTCTGGTGGGAGAATCTATGGAAAAACCGTTTCTTTATCTGGGTGAAAACATTACCAACGGCTTAAACCTGCTGCAAAGTGCGGTGGAACACGGCGTTAAACGCTTTATCCTCTCATCTACAGCCAACCTTTTTGATGACCCGGAACGGATGCCTATCGACGAGAATGAACGAATTGTTCCGGGCAGCCCATATGGAGAATCTAAATATATTCTGGAACGGATGCTTTATTGGCTGGACAAGGTTCATGGTTTCAAATATGCCGCCCTGCGCTACTTTAACGCGTGTGGGGCATTTTCTCCGGAGCGTGGTGAAGACCACACCCCCGAGTATCACCTTATTCCTATCGTGCTTCAGGTGGCTCTGGGGCAGCGAGAAAAGGTAATGATTTTTGGTAACGACTATCCCACCCGGGACGGCACCTGCGTGCGTGACTACATCCACGTGCTGGACCTGGCGCAGGCCCACATTCTGGCCCTGAAATCGCTGGATAAAAGCGAAAGCAAAACCTACAATCTGGGCAACGGCCGGGGATTTACGGTACAGGAAGTCATCCGAACCGCTCGTGAAGTGACCGGCCACCCCATCCCGGCAGAGGTCATCGCCCGCCGCCCCGGCGACCCGGCAATTCTCATTGCCGGCAGTGACAAAATTCGACAGGAGTTGGGCTGGACTCCGAAATATACCGGGCTGCGAGACATTATCGCCGGCGCCTGGGCATGGCACCAATCCCATCCCAATGGTTACAGGGGTTAGCGTTACCCTTGTGACCCTTTGACGCATCTAATTTTTTATCAATGAAAAATTCCCGAAGCCGCTTTTTAAATGGACCAATCCTGGCCCTGATTACCCTGGGCTTGACTCTGGTTGTGTTTTTGCGGCCCGGGCTGCATTTCCGTTGTTCTCAACCGGGAGAGCGGATAACTCCCCCAGTCAATCGCCTAACACAGAAGCAAGCCCGTCATCTCCTGCGCACACGCCCACAACAACAATTCCTTCCCAGCCGGTTAATAATTTTGCCGAGCCGGAAATTAAAGAGGTTACCGTCAATTCTGAGCCGGCAGCGTCTGCACAGTCCATTCCCCTGTACGAAAAGGCAGAAATTGCGTTTGATGTTGGCACCATTGCAAAAGAGCTGCAATTTCCCTACAATGCCTCTCCCCCGCCGGGGATTACCCCCGGCACCGGCATAACTGTAGATGCCCACTTTACCCCGGACAACCGGCAAACGGTTTACACCCAACCGGCCTTCTATTATCAAGATTTTGACTATGAAATTAAAGACGGGCGCAACTGGATATATCCTGCTGACAGATTTTTCTGGAAAGTGCGATTTACGCCAACCCAACCGGGCAACTGGCAATTCAGGCTGGCGGCTCAAGATGCAGGTGGAATTTACCAGACTGAGGCCTACGCCTTCTCTGTAACGCCTTCTGAAAACAAGGGATTTATCAAGGTTAGCCGCAGTGACCCTCGCTATTTTGAGTATGACAACGGAACCTACTTTACCGGACTGGGCTATAACAGAATGATAGAATTTTGCCGGCGAAAAATATCAAATTTAGCAAAAACCCTCAAAAATTGATCGAATTAACTCTATATTATGTCAACGGAAAACTCTTGTTTTAACAAGCTTCTCATCTTTTAGACACCGAATTCATTGGGCAGCTTACCGGCGGTTTGTAAAAAATTTAACACCCCGGATAAGACTTGCAGAATTCTTTTTCTTCTGCTATGCTCTCACTGGCTGCTTAAATCAACCACTATTAAGGTCTTTTTATGGTTAAATTACTGATGAGTTGGGATATTAAACCCGGTTCTGAAACTGAGTATTTTGAATTTATTGTTAAAGAATTTGCGCCGGGGATGATGAAGTTGGGGATGCAACCCACTGAAGCCTGGTACACCCTTTTTGGCGAAGGCCCTCAGATACTTCAGGGCAGCGTGGCCGAAGATTTGGCCTCCATGAAAAAAATATTAGACAGTGACGATTGGAAAGCCCTGCAGGAAAAACTGTTTGAATATGTAACTAATTTTAACTCCAAAATTGTGCGCGCTTCCAGCAGGTTTCAGTTGCTCTGATTGGTTTCCTCATTCCTGTAAAAAAGTATGTATTGAGGCGCAAAACCTGAAATTTTGATTCTTTGCCGGTGCGCAATTGATGCGCGCTTTTTTGTTGCCTTTTTACAGCAATTCCCGTTTTGGAAACTGTGCCACCGATAACCACTCAGTCGGACTGATT
>CAYWSS010000568.1:0-4255 GCA_964460505.1 uncultured Caldilineaceae bacterium
CATTTCGCTCCAGGGCTGAATCGTGCGCCCGGTAGACAACCGCAAAGCCCCCTTCTCCAATCTTTTCCAGACGTTCGTATCTGTCCAGATGCTTGGCCATTGTTCAGCCTCCATTGACGGTAATGGGCTTGGGAGTAAAGTCACTGCCTGCGTATTACGTGTTACGTATTTCGTATTTACTAAACTTACGCAATACGAAGTACGAAATACGCAATACTGTTTAACAGTTTCTGAACGTTTTCGAAGCTATTTCTGAACGTGTGGTTGCTAGAATGGGGTCAAATATCGGTGGTGACACACTCATTATAAATCAAAATAGCGAAAAGGAGAATTAAAAATGAGGTTCAAGCTTAATCAAATCAATCGCAGGAATGTAGTTTCACTGGTACTGGCTTTATTGCTGCTGACCACAGCGGCAACCCCGGCCCTGGCCTGGTTTGATGAGGGCGATGGGGCCGGACAGGCCAGCCTGCCCTGCCGGGTGATCGAAGACGGCGCCGGCGGCCACACGGTTTACTGCGCCCAGGCCAATCGCCACCATCCCACCGTTGTTGTGGAAGCAGAATATCAACTGCGACCATCCATCGCCAAAGCAGAGCTAATGGCGATACCCGCGCCGGATATTGCTTCGGTGGAACAATAGTTAGACTACTACTCAATTGATGATTGAAAAAAGTAGCCCGCGCGGGCCCAACACCGAGGTCAGCGCGGGCCATTTTGCCGCGCAAAAATTAAAGGGGAAGCGATGTCGAATCAACATAAATCAGCCCACTATCGAACATTTCTGTTAACGTTGTGTGAGGAGCGCCGAAATTCGAATCGACCGGTCGTGTGGCGTTTTCGATTGGCGGATCCGCGCTCCGGGCAGCGGCACAGCTTTGCCACTCTGGACGCGTTAATGATGGCCTTGGCGCAGGAGATAGTCAATGAGGATGACAACATGTTGGAAGAAAGGCGTAGTCAATAAATCCAGCCCAATTCAGGGATCGCTGAATCGGAAACATAGGGTAACTCCATACCAATCCCAGAATACCCCAAACAAAGATCCACGCTCTGCATTTAGGCGGCAATCTCTGGCATAGTTGATGGATCTTCATCGCCAATAGAATATTCAGGTGCACTAAGAGCCTGTTTCCTAAATCAAGTCCAGCCAAAATTCAGTCTGATTATGTCATTCTGAGCGACAGCAGGAGCGAAGAATCCCTCGTGCGATTGTATGCAAGCGGCGTTCTCAGGGATTCTTCGGCCTACGGCCTCAGAATGACAAATAAGAAACACGCTCTAAAGTTAAACGCTGTAAATCGTAGTGTCCGGCAGAATCAAAACAGGGGCGTCCAATTGAACACCCCTGTTTTTTTAGTGCGCAAACGAATTACTGCAACATCCCTAACTGATCTTTCAGCTTGGACAATTGCAGTTCCAGGTCGGCCAGCCGTTCGCGTTCTCTGTCGACCACGGCCGCCGGTGCTTTTTCGACAAAATTCTTGTTGGCAAGTTTACCATTGCTGGAAGCAATCCACTTTTCAACCTGGGTCAAATCTTTTTCCACCCTAACCCGTTCTGCCTCCAGATCAATCATCCCGGTGAGCGGCAGATAGATTTCAACGCCGCCACTGACCACCTGAGAAACAGCGTGCTCCGGTTTTTCTGCCAGGGCCGGGGCCAAAGTCAGGGCGTCGGCATCTACTCGTGACAGCGATGCCAGAATATCAGTGTGCTTCGATAACATATCAAAATGGTCGCCGGCAGCAATAACCGCGGGGATGCGCTTGCCCGGTTCCACGTTGTATTCGGAACGGATATTGCGAATGGTCCGGATCACCTCAATCAACAGCTCCATTTGAGCTTCGGCATTTTCATCGGGCGGGGTGTGGCTTTCGCCGGGCCATTCCGCAATCATGAGAGACTCCACATCCTCTCCCCTGGGCAGATGCTGCCAGGCAGTCTCGGTAATGAATGGAATGTAGGGATGCAGCATCCGCAACATTTTATCCAGCACATGCACCAGCACCCGGCGCACCGTGGCCTGCGCCCGGGCATCGGTGCCGTACAGCCGAATTTTGGCTATTTCAATATACCAGTCGGCAAATTCGCTCCAGAAAAAGTCGTAAAGTTGACGCCCGGCCTCACCAAAGTTGTAGTTGTCTATCAGACGGGTCACATCCACAGTGAGGCGATTTACCCGGCTCAAAATCCAGCGATCGGGCATGGTCAGGCCGGAGAGATTCCAGGTGGCGGCCCCGTAATCAAACGCCGTGCCCAAATTGTTGACCACAAAGCGGGTGGCGTTCCATATTTTGTTACAGAAATTTCGATTGGCCTCAATCCGGTCCAGCGACAGATTCATATCGTTGCCGGGAGTGGAGCCGGTCAACAGGGTGAATCGCATGGCATCGGTGCCGTACTTTTCCATCACTTCCAGCGGGTCAATGACGTTGCCGGTCGTCTTGCTCATTTTTTTGCCATGTTCATCGCGGATGAGACCGTGCAGATACACGGTGTGGAACGGCGGTTTTTCGGTATATTCCAGCCCGCTCATAATCATCCGGGCCACCCAAAAAAAGAGAATATCGTAACCGGTTTCCATGACGCTGTTGGGATAGTAGCGACGCAGGTCGGGGGTGTCATCGGGCCAACCCAGCGTGGAGAAGGGCCACAGGCCGGAGCTGAACCAGGTATCCAGCACGTCGGGGTCCTGCCGCAGCTTCACATCCGGGCCAAATTTGGCGCGGGCTTTTTGGTACGCTTCCTCCTCGTTGTGGGCCACAAAAATAGAGCCTTGAGGCCCGTGCCAGGCCGGAATGCGGTGGCCCCACCACAACTGGCGGCTAATGCACCAGTCTCGAATATTCTCCAACCAGTTATTGTAAATTTTTGTGAATCGCTCCGGAATAATTTTGATGTCACCCTCGGCCACGGTTTTGAGTCCTTTGGCGGCGATAGGCTCCATTTTTACAAACCACTGGGTAGAAACCATCGGCTCCACAATTTCGCCGCCCCGCTGCGAGCGTGGCACTTGCATGCGGTGGGGTTTTACTTCCAGCGTTAACCCGGCGGCTTCCATATCGGCCCACAATTTTTTGCGGGCTTCAAAGCGATCCAGACCCTGGTAGGAGCCGCCATTTTCATTGATGGTTGCTTTTTTGGTCATCACGTTGATGGAAGGCAGGTTGTGTTTTTTGCCAATCAGAAAGTCGTTGGGGTCGTGGCCGGGGGTGATTTTAAGGGCACCGGTTCCAAATTTGCGATCCACGTACTCGTCGGCGATGATGGGAATTTCGCGACCCAACTCGGGCACCACACAATTTTTACCAATCAGGTGCTGATAACGCTCGTCCTCCGGATGCACAGCCACGGCAGTATCGCCCAAAATGGTTTCGGGGCGTGTGGTCGCCACCGGCACGTACTCATCAGAATTTACCAACATATATTTAAAGTAATAGAGGCTGCCATCTTCCTCAAAATACTCAACTTCCAGGTCGCTAACGGCAGTTTGCAACCCCGGCGACCAGTTGATCAGATACTCGCCCCGGTAAATGAGTTCCTTTTCGTACAGACGCACAAAAGCTTCGCGTACCGCACGGGAAAGCCCTTCGTCCATGGTAAAACGTTCGCGCTCCCAATCGCAGGAGACACCCAATCGCCGGTGCTGCCGGGTGATAGTACCGCCGTATTCTTCTTTCCAGGCCCAGGTGCGTTCCAAAAATTTTTCGCGACCAATTTCTTCGCGGCTGGTTCCTTCGGCTCGAAGCGCGCGTTCCACCTGTAATTGAGTGGCAATTCCGGCGTGATCCGTGCCGGGAATCCAGAGGGCAGCCTTGCCCTGCATTCGATTGTAACGAATCAATAAATCTTCAATGGATGCCGGCATAGCATGACCAATGTGCAATGCTCCGGTAACATTTGGAGGGGGCATGGCAATTACAAAGGGTTCGGCATCTTCACCGGCTATTTCCGGCTTAAAGAAACCTTTACTTTCCCACCACTCGTAAAGTGGTTCTTCAAATAATATTGGTTCGTAGGCTTTAGCCATGTTACCGGGGTCTATGAGTAATTCTTTTGACATGCTCTCTACTCCAACCAAAAAATTAAATTAATTTCCTGCGCCAATTACTCGATTCAAAAAAATCCCTTTTATCCACAACTTTTAATGTCAAAAGATGGGGTATTATTCTGCATCAATTGGGTTAATTGATACTCAACTATACTGAGATTAGTTTGAAACCGGAACTTTTTAGAAAGATGAGGTGTCATG
>CAYWSS010000569.1:0-4255 GCA_964460505.1 uncultured Caldilineaceae bacterium
CGAAAATCTGTGTCCCAAAAGCCTTTTATTGCTTGAAGATAAAATCTGTCAGCCAACCAGGGAGCGGGGTGTATTTTACTTTTGGGGCAGATTTAACACCGTGCAGGAAATTTACCGCAGAATTTCTATGTTTTTACCCAATACCTGTACTGCGCGCAGACGCAAGTGTACCCAAAGAGGGCGCAATGAGGGCACTCTGTCTCTGCGAACCCTGCGTTCTTTACGGTCAGATAAAAATTTGCCCCCAAACTGAAATGCTCCCTCTGGAGCGCAAGTAATTGCTCCAACACCGCAAGCTATGATACAATTTCAAAAATCATCTGATGGAGCAACCAAGTGAGCGGTGACTGGGCAGCGCAATTACGCCAACTGTACGAGGCCGACAAAGCCAAACGCGAGGCTGTGGTGGAAAAAGAAGAGATTTCGCGCCAGCAAAAACAAGATCAGGTGATTGCCCTGCTGCAAAACAGCCGGGCCCACGAACTGCTGCGCGTGGTGCAAAAAAATCTACTGGATGGCAAGGGGGCGTTGAGCGTGTACGAGAAGCCCCGCAAATACGATCGGGCCATTGTGCTGGCCTGGCAAGGCCCAATTTCCAAAGCGCAACGCCCCAATCCAAAATCCCCGGAAAATTACAATTATATTTTAGTCGGCGTCCAAAATGGCAAGTTGTGGGTTAATAACCAGGCTATCAACACGCCAACGCCAGACATCCTCCAGGCAGCCTTGCTGGAAGCTGCCAAAAATCCAAAAACGCAACAACGAAATTTTGACGACGAGTAGGCAAATTAGCAATTAACAATGCTATAGTATTTCGTATTTCGTAACCTGTGATACGAAATACGCAGTACGTAATACGAACAGTTGTGAGGAATTTATACAATGAATTCAGAGCACATCGCTGCCAAACAGTCTGAATTGAGAGAAATGGCCGGGCGCAAACAACAGGCTGCAGCTATTGCCCACCCCAACATTGCGTTCATTAAATATTGGGGCAATGCAGACGACGCCCTGCGCCTGCCGGCCAATCCTTCGCTGTCGATGAATCTGGACAGCCTGCACACCACCACCACCGTCACCTTTGACAACACGCTGCCGGGCGATACGCTGAGCATCAACAATGCGTCCGTTACCGGCCCCGGCCTGGAGCGCGTGACCGCCAGTCTGAATTTGATTCGCGGGGAAGCAGGGGTACAGGCCGCCGCCCGCGTAGACTCTGAGAGTAATTTTCCCGTGGGGTCCGGCATTGCCTCCTCCGCTGCCGCGTTTGCCGCGCTGAGTGTGGCCGCCGCCGCCGCCGCCGGATTACCCGCCAACGAGGCCGCCCTCTCCCGGCTGGCCCGGCGAGGCTCCGGCTCGGCCAGTCGCTCCGTGCCCACCGGTTACTGCGAGTGGGGCACCGGCAGCGATGAGACATCGGTGGCCACCAGCATTGCCCCGCCCTCGCACTGGAATCTGCGTGATCTGGTGGTGGTGGTCAGCCAGGAGCACAAAGCCGTCGGCTCGACCGGGGGGCATGCGCTGGCCAAAACCAGCTCGCTGCAAAACGCGCGTGTGACCGGAGCGACAACTCGTTTGCAAGCCTGCAAAGAAGCGCTGCTGGCCCGCGACCTGCAAGAGATGGGGCCAATCATTGAAGAAGACGCCATCATCATGCACGGCGTGATGATGTCCAGCCACCCGCCGCTTTACTACTGGTCACCGGCCACGATGGCCATTATTCAGGCCACCCGGCAGTGGCGCGCCGAAGGGCTGGAAGTTTATTTCACCATCGATGCCGGGCCTAACGTACACCTCATTTGCAAAGCCGCCCAGTCCAGCGCCGTTGAAGCCGAAGCCCGCAAGATCCCCGGCGTGAAAGATATTTTATCCAGCGGCCCCGGCGGCCCGGCCCGGTTGGTGGGGCAGTTCCGAAGTACATAATACTTGCACCCGCGTGCAGTGCAGGGGCAAACGAATGAGGGGCGCTATTCGTTTATTCGTTTCATACCTTGTTGACGATAAGGCATGCAGGCTGTTTCTGCGGAATTTTCACCACTATCGTAAATTATTGAGAAGATATATTCCGGGATAATTTCACCTGCTTAGATATTGCCTTGCCACTTTCTTTCATCCCCAAAGATCACCCGTAAAAGCTCGCTTCCAAAAAAATACACTCATCCAACATTGAAACACGCATTTTGGTTCTGGATTGAGTTTTCTTCATCGGGGATTTATTTTTGGGCCGTATACTTTCCAGAGATGACTGAATAGATACTACAGTTTTATTCTTGGGCCTGTTACACGTTTCATCAATTGTTTGGCAATAAATAGACGGCCAAGTATAATAACCAATCGCCAGATTAGCTTGCGAAAGGATTAACGACTTGACGATTATTGGTCTTATCGGGTTTATTATTTTATTGAGCATTTTAATATTTGTCCACGAGCTGGGTCACTTTATTGTGGCCAAGCGCTCGGGGATTACCGTCGAAGAGTTTGCCGTCGGCTTTCCGCCCCGGGCGGTAAAAGTGTGGCAGGATGAAGGGAAAATCACCCTCGACGGGCAGGAGTATGTGATTGGCCGTAAAACTAACGTGTCTCGTTCTATCCAGCCGGGCACTAAGGTTTACGCCGAAACAGCCCCCGACGAAAAGGGTCGCCCGGCCGTTACGCATATGGAACCGGTGATTGCCCACAAATCCAAAGGCAACGCCGGTGGCGATGCCAAAAGCGAAGAGAAAGACTCCATTCAACAGGCAGGCGGCAGCGAGGCCAAACTTTTTGGAATGTTCAGCAGTGGAGACGCCAAGACGGCGGCGCCGGTCAATTCCAGCCGCCCCACCTACACTGTCGATGCGCTGGTTCGGCCCACCGAATATTCTGTCAACTGGATTCCGCTGGGGGGGTACGTGCGCATGCTGGGCGAAGAAGACCCCACCGATCCGGGCAGTTTTGCCAGTAAAAGCAAGCGGGTCCGGCTGGCGGTGCTGGCGGCCGGTTCAATTATGAATTTAATTTTCGCCGTGTTTTTCTTTACGCTCACATCCATGTCCGGCGTGCCGGAGCCGGTAACAGGCATTAATATTGCCGGAGAAAAAGCCCCCATTGCCGAAACCCTCATCACCGAGGTGGTGCCGAAAACTCCCGCCGAGGCGGCAGGCATACAGGCCGACGACATTGTGCTTGGGGTCGGTAACGTTGAATTTAGCCACGTGGGCGACCTGATCTACTTTGTCAATGAAAACAAGGGGAGCGAAATTACGCTGCATCTCCAGCGGGGCAATAAAATTGTGGACGCCACGCTGGTGCCTCGAGTTGACCCGCCGGAAGGGCAGGGCGCAATGGGCGTGGGCATTACCTACGATGGTTTTGAAAACAATAAAATCTACTATCCGGTTCATGTTGCCCTGTTAAAGGGAGTTCAACAAACCGCAGAGTATGTGGGGCTGGTATTTTATATGCCCATCGCCATTTTGCGGGACATTTTACCGGCAGAGGCCGCCCGGCCCACCGGGCCGGTGGGCATTTACCAGCAGACAGATTCGGCTGTAAATGCAGCGGTTTCTCTGGATTGGTGGTTTCCCATTTTGTGGCTGGCCGCCATTTTAAGCACCGCCCTGGCCGTAACCAACTTACTGCCCCTGCCCGCGCTGGATGGCGGACGGATTATGTTCATTATCATCGAAGCCCTGCGCGGCCGGCGGGTTTCGCCCGAAAAAGAAGGGGCCATCCATTTTATCGGCCTGGCGCTGCTGCTTTTCCTGATGCTGGTTATCAGCTATTACGATGTTAGCGACCCTATCCCGGCCATAGATTGGGCAGACCTGTTCTAATGGAAAACGAGCAAACCTGCCCCTCCTGTCACAAAGCAGTTGGCGCCGATTGGAAAGTGTGCCCCAACTGCGGCACTTCGACATCGCAAAAAGATAAAACCATTCGCTGCCGGGTGTGCAGCCGGCGGGCAAAATCCACCCTGCGCACATGCCCCCATTGCGGGGCTAATCTGGAAGCAAAACCGCTACCCATCTTGCAATGGGGCGTGGCCGCCATCGTCGTAGTTGGCCTGGTTTTTGGCTGGATGCAATGGGCGCCGGCCTTTCAGCGCAAAACTGATGAAGTAGCCCTGATGATCAATCCGCCCACCCCCACGCCTACTTTCACCGTTACGCTTACGCCCACGCCAACCTCTACCAACACCCCCCCCGCCACCCCTACTGAAACTTCTACCCCGACCCCCACCCCGACCTTTACGCCCACCGCCACCCCCACCCCA
>CAYWSS010000570.1:0-4227 GCA_964460505.1 uncultured Caldilineaceae bacterium
ACGGCCTTCTTTTTCGTAAAATCAGAAACTTTAGAAAAAGTGTCCGGTAGTGAATTATAGGTTAGAGTCCCTCAATAGTGCAATTGAAGTAACCCGGCAAAAAAGCCAAAAGGCGCACATATGGCTTACTCAGGCGGAAGTAAAACAACTTGACGGTTTTTTTGATGACAGCTTACAAGGGCAGCGTGACAGGCTTACAATTGGCTTGCTGATTGGGGCTGGGTTGCGTAGGGAGGAACTTGCCAACCTTTGCTTTGAAGATGTACGAAATCAACCTGTAAGCGGCATAAACCGGGTTGTGTTGCAGGTAAGGGGTAAGGGTGCAAAAGACCGTGTTAGTCCAATCAGTAAAAGGCTCGCACAGGCAATTCCAGCTTGGGGCCAGATCATTAACAGCAATAAAGGGAGAATCATACGCTCGTTAAATGGTCAAGTGGGGGAAAGCATCACATCGGCAGCAATCTTTAATCTGGTACGGAAAGCAGGCCGGGCCATTGGCAAACCTGATCTTGCACCCCACGATCTGCGCAGAATTTATGCCCAACTGGGTTATGAGGCCGGGATACCCATTACTCAAATTTCCAGGCTGCTTGGACATTCAAACGTGGCAACAACCCGGCGATATCTTAATCTTGATACAACTATTAGCGATTTTATTCCCGTATAATTCGGGAAGAATTAGCAGATGTGGACGGACAAGAGGATTTTTTGACCAAGCACAGAATTATGGAACTGTTGAATTTTCAGGTGATCTTGGAAGTGAAGGATGGTCAAAAACTATACCACGCAAGATGTTACGTGGGTGAACGGCATAACACCTTGGATAAGGGACAGAATTCTAACAGAAATAGTTCCGCAATAGATATAACCACAAAAGGTTAAAATTGTGAACAATTGAGCTGTTAACATAACGTGTTGGTCTGAGATGCGGAGCAAATGAACAATGAGTAATTCTCGCCGCAAAGCGTGGCGCAAATGTTGCAGGGCAATACTATATTGCGTACTGCGTATTTGATCCATCCCTACGCAATACGCAGTACGTGAATCGCCGGCCGAAAACCTTTCCGGAGGACAGTAATCGGCAACTGCTTCCCGCCCCGGACGTTTCGGTTATCCCCGAAAAAAGAAAAACCAGATGGCGGCAACCAGCGAGCCAAGCGTGCAGCCAACCACCATCAGCTGCAGGCCGCAGGCAATAGGCGCGTAACGCATTTCAAATTGACGTTCGTCAACGGATAGCATAATTCATTTCTCATTCATTCGTTCAGTAACGACGGGCAATTCAATGATGATGGGAGTATTGCGTATTACGTAACAGATGCGGAAAAATACGTAATACGCAGTACGTAATAATTGCGTCTTAAAAGACAATACAAACGTACAAGCAAATGGAAGAAGTTATTTGATTCACGATGCTAAACCAATTTTTCGTACAGTTCAATCAGCACCCCGTGGGCCGATTTGGGATGCACGAAGATATATTTATCGCCCCGTTTGTTGGTGCGCGGCTGGCCCAACACTTCCAACCCTTTGGCCTTTATGCGAGCCACACTTTCATCGATGCTGTCAACTTCCAGGCAGACGTGATGCAAGCCCTCGCCCCGTTTGGCCAGATACTTGGCCACGCCGGAGTCGGGGGTCGTGGGCTGAATCAGCTCGACCTCACCGCCGGGGGTGGGCATGTAGGCCACCCGCACTGCTTCATCAGGCTCATCGTGAACGGCTTCCAGCGGCAGGCCGATGGCTTCCTGATACACTTCCAGCGCTTGGTCGATATCTTCGACAACAATGGCAATGTGGCTTATTTTTGCAGTCATTTTTTCTCCTCAAAAAGGGGTTAGGAGTTAGGAGTTAGGGGTTAGGAGTTAGGAGTTAGGGGTTAGGAGTTAGGAGTTAGGAGTTGGGAGTTAGGAGTTGGGAGTTAGGAGTTAGGAGTTAGGGGTTAGGGGTTAGGGTCAATACCTTTCAAATAGCGTAGTCCAGCCCCTTGTGGGCGGGCACAAGGCCCTATGCTACGGTCTTATTTGAAAGGTATTGGATTTAGGGTGGTTTTCACTAACTCCTGACCCCTGACTCCTGACTCCTGACCCCTGACTCCTGACTCCTGACCCCTGACTCCTGACTCCTGATATGTTTTTAATAATTTTTGTGCGGCGGCGGTGGCGGGCAGCGTACCGGCAATAACCGCTGCTTCCACTTGCGGTAGAGTTTGTTTTACGTCGGGATGGTTGAAGAAGCGGCTCAACAGTTGCGTTTCAATCAATGTATGCACCCAATCCACCGCCTGCGATTGCCGCCGCCGGTCAAACACGCCGGTGGCAGAGGTGTCGCGCCGAAACTGCGCCACAATCTCCCAGATTTTGGCGATACCTGCTCCCGTCAGGGCCGAGCAGGTGTAGGCCCGCGTGCGCCAGCCTTCGGTGGCCGGAGCCAGAAAATGGAGCGCCTTGTTGTACTCGGCGCGGGCGCGGGTGGCGTTGTCCACGTTATCGCCATCCGCTTTGGTGATGACCACGGCATCGGCCAGCTCCATAATGCCTTTTTTGATACCCTGCAACTCGTCACCGGCCCCGGCCAGCATCAGCAACAGAAAAAAATCAACCATCGAACGAACCATAGTTTCGCTCTGGCCGACGCCCACTGTTTCCAGCAGCACCACGTCGAAACCGGCGGCCTCGCACACCAGAATTGTTTCCCGGCTTTTGCGGGCCACGCCGCCCAGCATCCCCCCGGTGGGCGAGGGCCGAATAAAGGCATTCGGCTCCCGCGACAGGCGCTCCATGCGGGTTTTATCGCCCAGGATGCTGCCTTTGGTGACTGCGCTGCTGGGATCGATGGCCAGCACCGCCACCCGATGCCCCTGCTCAATCAGGGCGCGGCCAAACGTCTCGATGAAGGTGCTTTTGCCCACCCCCGGCACCCCGGTAATGCCCATGCGAATCGATTGGCCGGTGTGGGGCAGCAGTTGTTTGAGCACCGCCTGCGCCGTTTCCAGATGCGCCGCCGAGTTACTTTCGACCAGGGTAATAGTGCGGCCCAAAATTGTGCGGTCGTCGCCGAGTACCCCCTGCACATAATCATCCACAGACAATCGCCGCCGCCGGGGGCGCGGTTTTTCGGGCGGCGATTCCTTGCCGGTGGGCAGCCCGTCATGCGTGGCAGCCACGCCTTTCATCACGCGGGTGGTAAATTCATCACCGCCTTCGGGCGGCACCCAATCCGGTTTGCGTGTTTTGTTCGTCACTGAATTTCTGCCTGATTTTGGTTTGCCATCTATTTGACTCAAATTGCGAATAGCGCGAATGGACGAACACTTGCACCAGCGCGTAGTGCAGGCGTAGCGCTAATCTTTAAAAGATATTCGACAAATTCGCCTATTCGTAAAATGGCTCTTTAGGAATTGCCGTGGCGCACCCTTGTGGTCGCCCAAGACAGGCCCAAGACCTGCCGCTACACCACGGAAAATACCAAAGACCCCGTAAAATTTGTGATTGAACTGTGCTATAGTTATTTAGGTGGGTTGGAATATATTTATTATATGCCAAATAGACCATTTGAGCTAATCTCTCGTAACAAGCGAATAACTGAGAGGGTTTATGAGGAGGAACAAAAGTAGTGAAGTCACCCAACTCACATTTGCACTGAAATAAATTCACAATTTTCCCAGCCATCCACCGACGGCAGATTACACCGGCTCACCCAACCGGCGATTGACCTCCTCCAGTACCTTTTGGGCCGCTACGGGAATGACGGTGCCGGGGCCAAAGATGGCGGCAGCGCCGGCGTTGTAGAGAAATTCGTAATCCTGCGCGGGGATAACCCCGCCGGCCACCACCAGAATATCGTCGCGGCCCAGGGCGGCCAGGGCCTGCACCAGTTGGGGCAGCAACGTTTTGTGTCCCGCTGCCAGCGAACTCATGCCCACCACGTGCACATCATTTTCCACGGCCTGCCGGGCCGTCTCTTCCGGCGTTTGAAACAGGGGGCCGATGTCCACATCAAAGCCCAAATCGGCAAAGGCGGTGGCGATGACTTTAGCGCCGCGGTCGTGTCCATCCTGCCCCATTTTGGCAATCATAATTCTGGGGCGGCGACCTTCGACCAGCTCAAAGTCATCGGCCAGCCGGCGGGTGGCGGCCACGGCGCCGGCTTCGCCAAAGACGCTGCTGTACACCCCGGACACCGAGCGGATGACGGCCTGATGGCGGCCAAACGCCTTTTCCATCG